>NZ_JALMFA010000025.1:0-49015 GCF_023242545.1 Pseudomonas sp. MWU13-2517
GGGCATGCCCGTCTCTTATTTATTGCGCGACCAACGCATCGACTTCAGCGGTGCCGGGAGACGTCGCCGGCCCCCAGCGCGTTACCGCTAATGCCGCCGCCGCATTCGCTCGCCGTGCAGCCTCGGTTGGGCTCAAGCCATTCGCCAAGCCTGCAATTAATACGCCCGCGTGCGCATCCCCCGCGCCATTACTGTCCACGGCCTGCACCTTGAAACCGGGCACGTGTTCAATCGCCCCCGCGCGTCCTACCCAGCATCCATTCGGTCCATCACGAACGATCAGCAATGACTCGGCGGGCAGATGTCGGCTCAGCTCCGGCAACGCATCTGCGATAGACGCCGAACCGGTAAATGCCAGGGCTTCGGGACCATTGCTGGTCCAGATATCGATACGCGGCAATAACGCGCGCATCAGGGTCGAGTCCCGCGTCTTCACCAACGGGCCAGGGTCAAACACCACCATGATCGCCCGTGGCAGCGCCAGCAACCAGTCCACCAGCGGCTGCGCCTTGCCCTCCAGCAACAGGCTGTAGCCGCTGACATACACATAGTCGTCAAGCTGAGGTCTCACCTTGGCCAAGTCCTCGGCACTCAGCTCGCCCTCGACGCCGATATGGGATATGAACGTGCGCTCGGTGGTGGCTTCGGTCAGGGACACGCACAAACCGGTGTCCTTGCCATCGCTGGCCGCAAGGGCCATCTCAATGCCCTCGGCCTGCATCGCCGTACGGGCCAAGTCACCAAAACGCCCGCTCCCATGACGGCCCAGATAGACCGTCGACAACCCATTGCGCCGCGCAGCCGCCATTACATTGAAGCCACCCCCGGCTTCAAAGCTGGCCGATTGCGCCAGCACGTCGCCGCCGGTGGCAGGCAGCGTATCGAGGGCCATGACCAGGTCGACGATGACCTGGCCTGTGTGCAGCAATCTAGACATTGCGACTCTCTACCAGTGACGCGGGGCGACGGTCGGCCGCGCCGCCCAGCGCCGCATATATCCCACCGGCCACCAGGAAGGTGACGATCCAGCCCAGGCCGTTGTGGCCCAGCCAAGAGTCGGACAATGGCCCGGCGAACCAGATATTTTCGGCGGTGGTGCCGATGGTGGTGAAGCTGAAGCCCAGCACGATCGCCACCGCCCAGGCGCCGAACGCACGCCATTCCACGCCACCGCGATACCAGTAGGCACTGCTTGGACTCACGTCGAGCAAGTCTTTGGCGCTGTAGTAGTGACGGTGGATCAGGTCAACCACGAAGATCCCGACCCACGCGGTGATCGGCACCGCCAGCAGCGAGATGAACGTGATGAACGGGCCGTAGAAACTGTCGGCGATCAGCATGAAGTAAATAGAGCCGGCAAAGATCGCCACGATGTCGACAATCACCGCGTGCACGCGCTTGACCTTGAGACCCAGGGTCAAGGTGGTGAGCCCGGCCGAGTACACCGAGAGGTTATTGGACAGCAACAGCCCACCAAAGGCGGTGATCAGGTAAGGCACGGCCATCCAGGTCGGCAGCATGTCGCGGATCGCGATGATCGGGTCGGTAGCCGAGGCCAGGTCATTATTGCCCACCGACAGCAGCCCACCGAGGGTAATCAACAGTACCAGCGGAATGCCCGCACCAAACGCGGCGGACGCCACCAGGCGCGCCGCCTTGACGCTGCGGTGCTGGTAGCGCGACATGTCGGCTCCGGCGTTGGCCCAACCGATCCCGGTACCGGCGGCCATGGTACCGACGCCAATGATCATCGCACTGAGCGGTGCCGGCGTAGCGTTGAACACCGCGCTCCAGTCGATCGTGGCACAGAGGAAGCCGCCCACCAGAATATTCAAGGCGCCAAACACGTACGTGGCCCACTTCTGGATAACCAACAACGTGGCGTGGCCGAGGCCGGAAACCGACAAGGTCAGCAGCACGAAAATCGCGATGAAGATCAATGTCAGTATCGGTGCGCTTTTCGCTTCGACCGGCGAATTGAACAGGATCGAACACAGCGACAGCAATACGAAGGCCGCGGTGGTGGTGTTGACGGTTTCCCAACCCAGGCGCGACATCAGCGACACCAGAGTAGGACCGATATTGCCGCGCACGCCGAAGATGGCGCGCGACAGGGTCAGGCTGGGCGCCCGGCCACGACGGCCGGCGATGGAAATAATGCCCACCACCGCGAAAGAACCGGCGGCGCCGAGGATCGCGACAATGATCGCCTGCCAGATGGACAGGCCACGAAACGCCACCAGGGTCGCGCCGAGCGGCAAGCCGAGGATGCTGATGTTGGCCGCGAACCAGACCCAAAACAATTGCAGCGGATGGCCGTTGCACTCGCTGTCAGGGACCGGCTCGATGCCGCGTGTTTCCAATTGCCCGGCGCTTTGGCCGGAAGAAGTGCTGCTCATGAGGAGCTCCTGGTGCCTGTATTGTTGTGGTTGTGGCAAGGAATCAACGCGTTTGTCAGTCGTCCTGACTCAAACACGATTGAAGTCGGCAGTGCGGCATCTATCTCAACGCCAGCAAGCCCTGAACAAGCGGCTGCAAATCCAGGTCATTGACCCGCTTGACCTGCTCGATCAATGCCTGCGGCCAGCACTGCATGCCCAGGCACGCACCGAGCATGGCGCCGAGAATCGCGGCGATGGTGTCGGTGTCACCACCGAGGCTCGCGGCCAGGCACAGCGCTTCGAACGCGTTCATGTCGCCCACCGCTACTTGCTGGGCCAGGGCAAACGACACCACCACCGACTCCTGGGACGCAACGGAGGTGCCGATCAACTCATAGAGCAGATCGGCGAACAGCGCTTTGTCGCCACTGCCCACGCTCAAGGTGCGCGCCCAACTGATGCGCGTGGAAATACGTCCGCCGGCAACCCAATAGCCATGCTCTTGCGCTTGCTGGGCGACCTGGACGCCAATGTTCAAGGCTTCGCCCAGGTCCACGCCGTTGATGCCAGCCGACACCACCGCCGCCACCGCCGCCGCACTGGAGATGCCCAGCGTAGTGTTATGGGTGACCTGGCACGCCTGGATGACTGCCTGGATAAACTGCGCCGGGTCGCGGATGTCGGCGGCGATCCCCACCGGCGTGATGCGCATGGCAGCACCATTGGTGGTGCCGAAGCGTCCGGACTCTTGCGGGGTGTGGCCGGCGAGGATCATGTCGATCGCGCGCTTGGTCGACGGGCCGAGCAAATCCTGTGAACCCTTGGCGCGCATGACCGCTTCCCAGTCGATCAGGCGTTGGGCGAGCACCTTGGGTTCGATCTTGCCCTGGCCCTCTACCAGTAATTCGCCGACCAGGATCGCCTGCTCGGTGTCATCGGTAATGGACCCGGCCGGCATGTTGGGTGCGATAGGTTGCTCGGCGCCGGCGTCTTCCAGAGCGGTGATCACACCGAAGCGTGCGCGAACCTGCTCGCGACTCAAGGACTGGGTGGGCATACCCAAGGCATCGCCCAAGGCCAGACCGTAAAAAGCACCCAGGGCGCGATTTTCCATGCTCATTTCGACGCTCCAAACTGCAGGTGCAGGCGAAAGTGCAAAGGGTCAAGCCAGCTTTCGACATACTCCATGAAGCGCTTGCGACGGTCGTAGGTGGTGCGCGAGGCTCTGAGAAACACAGTGCCGGCGGGCCGCCCGAGCAACTCGGCATCTTCGTCACTCAAGGCTTCGGCGCCGATCCATTGGTCGCCGTCAGCGCCCACGTAGCCAAAGGCCGCCAAGGTGATGGTCAAGGAGTTATCGATCAGGCCGACGCTGGGCAAGCTTTCCAGACCGCCGGAAGCAGGCATCAACGAACGCTCCAGGGACACCGCTATGCCATCGAGGGAGCGACGACGACGGTCGAGCGCAATGAACTGATCGCTGCCAAAGCGGCTGAGCAGGTCCGGACGCGTCACGGCTTCCAGGCGCAGGATATCGGTGTTTACCAAGGCGCCAGTGTCAGCCAGGGCCTGGGCCCAACCGTTGCGTTGGTCGAGCACCATTCCGTCAAAGGTGACGATGGAGCCGACACCGCTCTGGGTGGCGATGTAGTTGCGCCGTTTGAGTTCGGCCAGCGCTTCGCGCAGGGTGCCGCGGCTGACCGCGAATTCCTCGGCCAGTTGGTGCTCGCCGGGCAGCAGGAAACCGTCAGCCATCATGCCACCCTCGATACGGCGGATGAGCTCGTCGACGACGCGTTTTTTCTTATCAAATCGAACATGTTTAATCATGTACAAATTGATAGCCGAAAGTGCCTGTTTCCAGCAAGCAAATTATTTCAGGGAGATGAAAAAACTCGGCTCAGGGTTCCAGGCCAATGGGGAAAAACGCCCCACCGCTCCAGACACCCAGCCAGTTCTGACCGTTGATCGGGCGACTTACCGCCAGCTCGACCAACTGATAGAACGCGTTGCGATGCACAAGGGCTTCCAGATTCGCGCGCACTCGCACATAGGGGGCGGGCTCCTGAGTGACGGGATCGATCACCACCCGCAACGGGTGTTCGAGGCCGGCTTCTATCTGCTCGTCGACGTTGGTGGTGAAGCGCAGCAGCTGATTTTCGCCGTGCCCTTGCACCTCCAGGGTCACCGCGACAAACGGCGCATCATCGACGCTGATGCCAACCTTTTCCACAGGCGTGACCAGGAAATACTCGTCACCGTCGCGGCGGATAATGTTGGAGAACAATTTGACCATCGGCTTACGCCCAATCGGCGTGCCCTGATAAAACCAGGTGCCGTCGCGGGCGATGCGCATGTCGATGTGGCCGCAGAAATCCGGATTCCACAGGTGCACCGGCGCCGGTCCCTTGCCCTTGGGCAACTGAGCCAACAGATCATTGGCCTTGGTGGAATCGGTCATCGGTTTCTCCTGTTTTTACTGATCGCTCATGCCCAGCAAGCCTCGGGCGTACTGCGCCAGCGGGCGGGCAATCAGATCTTCTGGCTTGTTGTCATGGAACGTCAGTAAACCGCCACGACTGCGAATGCGTGCAGTATCAATCAAATATTGGGTGCTGGTCTCGATCAACATGATCTGAATCACCCCGCTGTCCAGCCCAACCCGGTCCAGGGCTTGCTGATCGGTCCACTCATCGGCGTTGCCGATACGGTCATCGGCTGCCGCAAAGCGGCAATACAACAGGTAGTGCGCCCCTGCGGCCCGCGCTTCAGCCAATGCTTGCTCAAGCCCTTCCGGCTTGCGCGCCCGGCGCACCATAGGGAAATACTCGACGAAACCATTGAAGGCTTCCTCGGCTACCACGTTGGGTCGCGGGTAGGCGCTGCCCGGCGGCACAAAGGCGCCCTGGGCAATAAAGACAAAGGAATCCGGCTGTATGCGCACCGACGCCGTACGGCGTGTATCGCTGTGGTCCAGCAACCCGGCGTCGCTCATCTGATAACGGGTGCCTTCGGCCATATCGCTGACGGTCATGCAACCACTCAGCGTCAACGACGCCAGCAACAACACCAGACTACGCATCCTAATCCTCCAGAAGCCGGTGACGGAAAACCGGCGAATGGGCGTGAGATGCAGGTTCTGCGCCAGCTTGGCTCAGCCGCCGATGATCTTCATGATCGTCGCGCCGCCGGAAAAGGCCACTTCCTGTTTGTCTCCCAGGGCTTTCATCAACAAGCCTTGCAATGCCGGCAATGCCTGGTGGCGCGGCTTGTCCAGCAGGTCGCCGATGTAATGCCGGTTGCTCGACGACAGGCAACCATGCAACCAACCGGTAGAGGACAGCCGCAGCCGTGAACATGTGCGGCAGAACGGTACGCTTTCGTTGGCGATCACACCAAAGAAGCCTTTTCCCGGCACCTCGTAGCGCACCGCCGTGGCATCCACGGGGGCATCGGCCTGCAGGTATTCGTGATGTTCGCCGATCAGGCCGAGCAGTTGCTGCAGGCTGACAAATTGCTGCAGGAAGGCATTCGAGTCCTTGGCCAGGTGGCCCATGCGCATCAGCTCGATAAAGCGCAGCTCGTAGCCACGCTCCAGGCAGTAGTCGAGCAGCGGCATCACCTGATCCAGGTTCTGCCCGCGCAATGGCACCATGTTGACCTTGATCTTGATCCCGGCCGCATGCGCCTGGTCCATGCCGGCGAGCACGCTGGCCAGGTCGCCGCCACGGGCAATACTGCGAAAGGCATCGGCATCCAGGGTGTCGAGGGAGACGTTGATGCGCCGGATACCGGCATCCAGCAACAGCGGCAGTTTGCGTGCGAGCAACTGGCCGTTGGTGGTCAGGCTGATGTCATGCAGGCCCATCTGCCCTACCGCGCCCATGAAGGCTTCCAGCTTGGGGCTGACCAGCGGCTCGCCGCCGGTGATACGCAGGCGGTCGATGCCCGCCGCTTCGATAAGGTAGGCCACGCCACGGGCCATGGCTTCAGCCGAGAGTTCATCCTGGGCAGCCACCAACCGCTTGCCGTTGGGCACGCAGTAGGTACACGCATAATTGCAGGCTGAAGTCAGGCTGATCCGCAAATTGCGAAACCGCCTGCCTTGACGATCAACGATCATGGATCACTCCGGCAGAGGATAATGTGGGCGCACTTGAAGCTGACTCAAAAATCAGCTTTTAGCAAGATCCCTGCCTGAGTATATTCCCGGGATAATACGCCTGGCAGTAAATCATTATGAGGCGGGTGGCAGGTCCGTCGAGTGTTTACGCTTGTTGCCCATGCGCACGCCGATGTCCATCAGGAACTGGAAAAAGCCTTCCTGATCTTCCAGGACATTGCTCCAGAACGGCGAGTGGTACAGCGCCACGGCCCCGTGCACCAAGGCCCAGGCGGCGCAGTAATGGAAATAGGGAGGCACATCTTCAAGCTTGCCTTCACTGATGCGCCCCTTGATCAGCAAGGTCAGGCGTTCGAAATTCGAGGCACGGATCTTGTGCAACTCCTCGACCATTTCCGGCACCTGATGCCCCTTGACCACCTTCTCTTCCAGTCGGTCGAACAGGCGATAACGCTGCGGGTCACGCATGCGGAATTCAAAGTAGGCTCGCGACAGGGCTTCCTTATCCTTGTCCACGTCAGCCGAGTGCAACAGCTCGTTCAAGTCGCGTTCATAGTCGAGCATCAGGCGCAGGTAAATCTCGGCCTTGGACTTGAAGTGCTTATAGATGGTGCCTTTGCCGATACCCACGGCATCCGCAATCATCTCGACGGTGACGCTGTCTTCACCTTGTTCGAGGAACAGCTTGAGTGCGGTGTCGAGAATTTCCTGCTCACGGCGGCGAAACTCACGGACCTTACGGGGTTCTTTGTACATGAGGAAAAGGTCTGCAGAGGTGAATAGGGGAAGGGTTGCGCAAGGCCAAGGATACCTGGCGATACGATTTACCCGGTGCGAGGGATTATCCCGACTGAACGGTCGTTGGGCAACGCCTATGTGAACCCGTTCCGTACTTAACTTTCAGCACGCCAACGATTTCACCGGTATCAGTCAGAAATAATACGCAACATCTGCCCCTGCCCATCCACCCAATGAGAACTCAAGCAAAGCGCGTGTATTCCAAATCTGTTTAAAAAACGATCAGATCCGACTGGACTGAATGGGATAGTGATCAATACTTGAACTGTCGGCGTGGCATCTCCCCCAAGTGGCGCGTCGACCTGGGTACCGACGGACTGCGTGCCCTTGTTTTACTCCTAATGGTCTTAGCCCGGATTCACCCCCCAGAACCCGGGTTTTTTTTGCCTGGCGTTTGGCCCCGTTAAACGGCGACGTGGGCCAACGGAAACAGGCGCCTGAAGTTCTCGGTGGTCTGTTCGGCAAAACGCTCATAGGACTCGCCGCGCAACATCGCCAGATAATCCGCCACGTCGCGTACGTACTCCGGCAGGTTCGGTTTGCCACGATGGGGAATCGGCGCCAGGTAAGGCGAATCGGTCTCCACCAGCAAGCGGTCGGCCGGCACTTGGCGCGCCACGTCACGCAGAGCGTCAGCGTTGCGAAACGTGACGATGCCTGACAGCGAGATGTAGAAGCCCAGGTCCAGGGCGGCCTTGGCCATGTCCCAGTCTTCGGTGAAGCAATGCAGCACGCCGGCCTGAGGCAGTGCAGCTTCGCGCAGCAAGGCCAGGGTGTCGGCACGGGCGCCACGGGTGTGCACAATCACCGGCTTGGCGGTTTGCCGGGCAGCCTGCAGGTGCAGGCGGAACGATGCCTGCTGCAGTTCGGCGGCTTCAGGTTCGTAGTGGTAATCCAGACCGGTCTCGCCGATGGCCACTACACGCGGGTGGTTGAGCTCAGCCAGCAACCAGTCGAGGGCCGGCGCTTCGCCGGGCTTGAGGTCCAATGGGTGGATACCGACCGAGCAATCCACATCGGCATAACGCTCGGCCAGGGCCTTGACGTCGGCGGCGTTGTCGGCGCTGACGCCAATACACAGGAAGTGCCCTACCCCGCGCAGGCGCGCCGCTTCAAGGGCGGCGTCAAGGGAGCCGCCGTGCTGGGCAAGGTCGAGGCGATCAAGATGACAATGGGAATCTACGAGCATAGGAAGTTACGACTTGAGTCACGATAAGTGTCCGGCCAACGATACACCCGTCAGCCACGAAATTTAACGACGGCCGAGCAGACCGGCCCATTGCACCAACAACGCTTCGAGCAGCAGCACGCGGTTGAGGTTGGCCTTGCCGAGGACCTTCTGGCGCTGAGCGAGAATCCAGTCCTGGATATTCAGCACTTTGTCCTGCGCACTTTTCTGCGCGAGGTACTGCACGACTTTGCGCATATCCGACAGCCCCAGGCCGCTTTCATCCTGAGTCAACTGGTAGCGCAGGATCAGGCTCGACCAGTCGCAGAACCAGTCGAACAGCAGCAAGAGGGGAATATCTTTCCAGGCGCTTTCAGCCAGTTGAGTGGCCGAGAGTTCCTGTTTGAGCAGTTTCTTCACGCCATCCACCACCAGCGCCCTTTGCTCACGCACGCCCTGGGCCTGCAGCTTGACGGCGGCCAACGGTGAACCGGCGGCCAAGGTCAACAGTTCAACCCGTTCCTGCGCAGAACAGTCCGGCAGCACCTGCGCCAGCCACTCAAGGCTCATCGCTTCACTCGGCAATGGGCACGCCTGCTGCACGCAACGGCTGCGAATGGTCGGCAATAAACGGCTGGACTGGTGGCTTACCAACAGCAGTACCGTATCGCCGGACGGTTCTTCCAGGCTCTTGAGCAAGGCGTTGGCGGCGTTGATGTTCATCGCCTCCACCGGCTCGATCAAGACGACCTTGCGCCCGCCCATCTGCGCGGTCTGCACCACGAAACTGACGAGGTCGCGCACCTGGTCGACCTTGATCGCCTTGTCGGCTTCCTCGGGCTCCAGCAGGTAGTTATCCGGGTGGCTGCCGGCCTTGAGCAACAGGCAGGATTTGCACACGCCACAGGCTTCCAGGTTGACCGGCTGCTGGCACAACAGGCTCGCCATCAGGCGCTCGGCCAAGTCACGCTTGCCGATACCTGCCGGCCCGTGCAACAGGTAGGCGTGAGCGTGCTGGGCACGACCGGCCAATTGCTGCCAAAGGCTATCCTGCCATGGGTAGGCTTCAGCCACGGGTGCGCTCCAGCAATTTGGGCAACAGCGCATCGATGGCGAGTTGTACCTGGCTCAGTGGCTGGGCGGCGTCCAGCAGGTAGTAGCGCGTTGGCTCGGCGGCGGCGCGCTTGAGGAACGCAGTGCGCACGGCGTCAAAAAAGGCCCGGCCTTCCAATTCGAAACGGTCCAGGCGACCACGGGCGCTGGCCCGTGCCAGGCCGACTTCAACGGGCAGGTCGAACACCA
This sequence comes from Pseudomonas sp. MWU13-2517, assembly GCF_023242545.1. Taxonomy (NCBI): domain Bacteria; kingdom Pseudomonadati; phylum Pseudomonadota; class Gammaproteobacteria; order Pseudomonadales; family Pseudomonadaceae; genus Pseudomonas; species Pseudomonas sp. MWU13-2517. Next base: position 9,773 of record NZ_JALMFA010000025.1, read on the forward strand.
GGGTCAGGTCAGGGCGCAAATCGCCTTGCACGAAGGTTTCCAAGGTGGCGATACGCTCAAGCGACAATCCCCGGCCGCCCCCCTGATAGGCGTAAGTGGAGTCGGTAAAACGGTCGCAAATCACCACGGCACCGCGCGCCAGCGCCGGGCGAATCACTTCGGCCAGGTGCTGGGCACGCGCGGCAAACACCAGCAGCAGCTCGGTGTCCGGGTTCATCGGTTCTTCACCCGGCGCCAACAGCACTTCACGAATGCGCTCGGCCAGCGGCGTGCCGCCTGGCTCACGGGTCAGCACAACCTCGATACCCTCGTCGCGCAGCCGTTCGGCCAGGTAATCGCGGTTGGTACTTTTGCCGGCGCCTTCCGGGCCTTCCAGGGTAATAAACAAGCCAGTCACAGGCAGTCCTTAGTCAGAGTCATTGCGGCTTTGCGGCGCGGCGGTGTCCGGCGCAGGCTCAGGGGGTGCATCGGCCGGTGGCGGTGTGTCCTGCGTCGGTTTGACCACCGGCGCCGGGCTGGAACGATAGTCGGCACGGCGCTTGAGTTGGAACTCGCGCACGGCAGCATTATGCGCATCCAGGTCATCGGAAAAAATATGACTGCCGTCGCCACGCGCAACGAAATACAGGCTGCTACCGGGCGCCGGGTTCAGCGCAGCGTGGATGGCCTCGCGGCCGACCATGGCGATCGGCGTCGGCGGCAGGCCGACGACCATGTACGTGTTGTAGGGGTTGGCCTCCTTGAGATGCGCACGGGTCAGCTTGCCGGTGTAGCGCTCACCCAGGCCATAGATCACCGTCGGGTCGGTCTGCAGCAGCATGCCGATCTTCATGCGCCGCACGAACACCCCGGCAATCTGCCCACGTTCTTCGGGCACTCCCGTTTCTTTCTCCACCAGGGAGGCCATGATCAGCGCTTGATAAGGATCGGTGTAGGGGGCATCGGCAGCACGCTTGCTCCACTCCTGAGCGAGTACATCGTCCAGGCGGTTGTAGGCTTTTTTGAGGAATTCGACGTCGGTCATACCGCGCACGAAGCGGTAGGTATCCGGGAAGAAGCGGCCTTCAGGAAACACGTCCGGGTGACCGAGTTTGTCCATCACCTCTTTGTCGCTCAGGCCGGACAGGGTCTGCACAATCTTTTCGTGCTTGGCCAACGCCGCGCGCACCTGACGGAAGTTCCAGCCTTCCACCAGGGTCAGGCTGTATTGCACCACTTCGCCACGCTGCCACAGGCCGATCAAGCCCTCAGCAGTCAGGCCAGGGGTCATGCGGTATTCGCCGCTGTGCAGTGGCTGGCCGTCCAGGTTGAAACGCCAGTACAGGCGTAGCCAGAAGGCTCCGTCGAGCACACCCTCCGCCTCGAGACGATTGAAGGTGCCCGTCGGCGTTGCCCCGGCCGGTACATCGAGCAACTGCTCCTGGCTCAGCTTCAGGGGCTGCTTCAAGGCAGAATCGAGCTTCCAGGCCGAAAAGCCCAGCACCAAGCCTGCCGAGACCAAGCCAATCAGCAGCAGTAAAACCAGTTTTCGTATCAACTCAAATACCCAATAGCGCGCGAACAATGCCCTGCAGTTTACGGGTGAGCGGCCCAACCGACCAGCTCATCGCAGCGCATCTACGCACCGGCCAAATGCCATAAATGCTGTTGCACACAAAGACTTCATCAGCCTGCTGCAACTGCTCGAGACTGATGTCGGCCACGGCCATCGGGAGGCCCAGCACCTGTGCCTGGGCCAAAACCTCAGCGCGCATCACCCCGGCGACACCGCAACGATTCAGATCAGCGGTCAGCAACCTGCCGTCGCATACCAGAAACAGGTTGCTGAACACGCCTTCGATCACGCGACCAGACATATCCAACATTAAACCTTCGGCATGCTCGGCATCCTGCCATTCGGCACGGGCGATCACCTGCTCCAGGCGATTAAGGTGTTTGAGCCCCGCCAGCAACGGCTGTTCGGCCAAGCGAGTGGCGCACGGAAACAGGCGGATACCGTCGATTCCATGGGCCTGGGGATAGGTAGCGGGCGGATTGCCCTGCAAAATACGGCGCACGGGAGCGCCAGGGTTGATGCCATAACCGCGCAGGCTGTCGCCACGGGTGAGGATCAACTTGAGCACACCGTCGCCGAGGGCGGCGGCATAAGCCAGCACTTCGCTGCGGATCAGTGGGTGATCCGCAACCAGCGCCAACCGCCTGCACCCCTCATCAAGGCGTTGCAGGTGGCGGTCGAGCAGCACGGGCTGCCCAGCCTTGACGGCGATGGTCTCGAACAGCCCATCGCCATACGCCAGGCCGCGATCTTTCAGAGGCACACTGTCCGCTGGCTGACCGTCGACCCAGTTGTGCATCACTCGGCGAACCGGCGGAACACCAGGGAACCGTTGGTGCCACCAAAACCGAACGAGTTGGAAATCGCCACGTCGATCGGCATCGGCTGCGCTTCGTGAGGCACAAAGTTCAGGTCGCACCCTTCGTCCGGCTCATCGAGGTTGATGGTCGGCGGAGCGACCTGATCCTTGATGGCCATGACACTGAAGATCGCCTCAACCGCGCCCGCCGCACCCAACAGGTGGCCGGTCATGGACTTGGTGGAGCTTACCGCCAGCTTGTAGGCGTGTTCGCCGAACACCGACTTGATGGCCTCGGCTTCCGCCAGGTCACCCGTCGGAGTCGAAGTGCCATGGGCATTGATGTACTGCACCTGGCTGGCATTGATCTTCGCATCACGCAGGGCGTTGGCGATACAGCGTGCAGCACCGGCACCGTCGGACGGTGGCGAGGTCATGTGATAGGCGTCGCCGCTCATGCCGAAGCCGATCAGCTCGGCGTAGATGGTGGCACCACGCGCCTTGGCGTGTTCCAGCTCTTCCAGTACCAGGGCACCGGCACCGTCGGACAGTACGAAACCGTCACGGCCTTTGTCCCACGGACGGCTGGCACGGGTCGGCTCGTCATTGCGGGTCGACAGTGCGCGGGATGCACCAAAGCCCCCCATGCCCAGGCCGCAGGCAGCCATTTCGGCGCCGCCGGCGATCATCACGTCCGCTTCGTCATAGGCAATATTGCGCGCCGCCATGCCGATGCAGTGAGTGCCTGTGGTGCACGCCGTGGCGATGGCGTAGTTGGGTCCCTGTGCCCCCAGGTGGATGGACAGGAAACCGGAAATCATATTGATGATCGAGCCCGGCACGAAGAACGGTGAAATTCGACGGGGGCCGGAATCGTGCAACGTGCGGCTGGTTTCTTCGATATTGGTCAAACCGCCAATACCCGAACCCATGGCCACGCCGATGCGGTCACGGTTGGCGTCGGTGACTTCCAGGCCGGCGTTACGCACTGCCTGAAAACCGGCTGCCAGGCCGTATTGAATGAACAGGTCGAGTTTGCGGGACTCTTTTACCGAGAGATATTCCTCGACATTGAAACCCTTTACCGAGCCGCCAAAACGGGTGGAATAGGCAGAAAGGTCCGTGTGTTCGATCAGACCGATACCACTGTGGCCAGCCAGAATGCCCTGCCAACTGCTTGGCACATCCGTGCCCAGTGGCGACAACATACCCATACCGGTGACTACGACGCGTCTACGCGACACAGCACTCTCCTTTTTCTAATGACGACACTTTGCTTCAGCACTCACTTTTCATCAGGGCTAAAGAAAAAACCGCACGCCGTTACAGCAGTGCGGTTTTTCCCTGACAGCAAGCGACGACTACAAACTATTACGCCTGGTGGCTAGTAACGTAGTCGATAGCAGCTTGAACAGTAGTGATTTTTTCAGCTTCTTCGTCCGGGATTTCGGTCTCGAATTCCTCTTCCAGAGCCATCACCAGCTCAACGGTGTCAAGGGAATCGGCACCCAGGTCTTCTACGAAGGAAGCAGTGTTGACCACTTCTTCTTCTTTAACGCCCAGTTGCTCGGCGACGATTTTCTTGACGCGCTCTTCGATGGTGCTCATACCTTGTTTAACTCCTAATGGACAAATTCAGGCAGCTGGCCAGTGGGTAAGTGTATAGAAAGCCATTTCAGCTTTTCAACTGAAAGCTTCACCCTGTACCCGGTCGGCCACCTGCCTATAAATTAAGTTGCAGCTTTATAACGGATTTTAGACAGCTCGTATGACATTTTTTTGAAGCGATCCGTCACAATTTAACTCATGTACATCCCGCCGTTAACCGGGATTGTAGCCCCAGTCACGTATGCCGCACCGTCGGATGCCAGGAAAGTGACCACATTCGCGATCTCTTGAGCCTGGCCCAGACGGCCCAGCGGAATCTGCGCCAGCAAGGCTTCACGCTGCGCTTCCGGCAGCTCACGGGTCATATCGGTGTCGATGAACCCTGGGGCCACCGAGTTGACCGTAATCGACCGCGAGCCGACCTCACGCGCCAGCGCACGGCTGAAACCTTCCAGGCCGGCCTTGGCGGAGGCGTAGTTTACTTGGCCTGCGTTGCCCATGGCACCCACTACGGAGCCAATATTGATAATTCGGCCCCAACGCGCCTTGGTCATGCCGCGCAAAACGCCCTTGGACAAGCGGAACAGACTGTTCAAGTTGGTATCGACCACGTCGTACCACTCGTCGTCTTTCATACGCATCATCAGGTTGTCGCGGGTGATACCGGCGTTGTTTACCAGGATCGCCGGGGCGCCGAACTGTGCAGTGATCTCGGCCAATACGGCGGCCACGGACTCATCGCTGGTCACGTTCAGCTCAAGGCCAGTGCCCTGAACGCCGTTTTCCTTGAGGGTCGCGGCGATACGCTCGGCGCCCGAAGCGGAAGTGGCGGTGCCGATCACGACCGCGCCCTGACGGCCCAATTCCAGGGCGATCGCCTGGCCAATGCCACGGCTTGCGCCGGTGACCAGTGCAACTTTACCTTGCAGACTCATGCAGGCTTCTCCTAAGCAGGGGGATCAGGCCAGTGCCGCGCGAGCGGCAGCGAAGGCATCCGGGGTATTGAGGTTGGCAGTCGACACGCCGTCGGCACAGCGCTTGTTGAGGCCGGCCAGGACTTTGCCCGGGCCGCATTCGACCAGCTCGGTGGCACCATTGGCAGCCAGGGCCTGGACCGACTCAACCCAGCGTACAGGCTTGTAGAGCTGCTCCAGCAGGTCACGCTTGAGGGTGTCGAGGTCGGCGGCCACAGCCGCGCTGACGTTCTGTACCAATGGAATCTGCGGCGCTTGCCAGTTGATGGCATTGATGGACTCGGCAAAACGTTCGGCTGCCGGACGCATCAATTCGCAGTGGGATGGCACGCTCACCGGCAAAGGCAGCGCGCGCTTGGCGCCACGGACCTTGCAAATTTCAATGGCACGCTCAACGGCAGCCTTGGCACCGGCGATCACCACCTGGCCCGGGGAGTTGAAGTTGACCGCGCTGACCACCTCGCCCTGGGCCGCTTCGGCGCACGCTTCGATCACCACGGCATCGTCCAGGCCCAGGATAGCGGCCATGCCGCCCTGCCCGGCCGGAACGGCTTCCTGCATCAATTGACCCCGACGCTCAACCAACTTGACCGCTTCACCCAGGGTCAAGCTGCCGGCGGCAACCAAGGCACTGTATTCACCCAGGCTGTGACCGGCAACGAATGCCGGGCGCGCGCCACCTTCTGCCAACCACAAGCGCCACAGAGCGATCGAAGCGGTCAGAATGGCCGGCTGGGTTTTGTCGGTTTGATTGAGTTGCTCTTCCGGCCCTTGCTGGGTCAGTGCCCACAGGTCATAACCCAGGGCATCGGAAGCTTCCTTGAAGGTTTCCAGAACCAGCGGATATTGCGCGCCCAGCTCGGCCAACATGCCGAGGGACTGCGAACCCTGCCCTGGAAACACGAATGCGAGGGATGTAGACATGTAACAAGCCCCTAATGATCTGGTCGTCAAAATGGTCGCTCCTACGGTGGGAGCGAACGAAACTGACAGATTGGATGGTCAATTGAACTGGCCGGTCACATTTAAGCACTCCCGGGCCGATTCGCCTAAGACAACAAATCCTCAAGACGGCCGTGCAAACGCTGCGGCAGGTTTTCCTGGATTTCGATCACGGCGCGCGCAATCGCACTTTGAAAGCCCTCCACCCCCGCCGAGCCGTGGCTTTTCACCACAATGCCCTGCAAGCCGAGAAAGCTGGCGCCATTGTGCCGCGCCGGCGCCAGGTCGGCCTGCAAACGACGCATCAACGGCAATGCCAGGGCGCCGACCACACGCGACGCCAGGTTTCGCCTGAACAACGCTTCAATACGCGCGGCGATCATGGTGGCCAAGCCTTCACTGGATTTGAGCAGGATATTGCCGACAAACCCGTCGCACACCACCACATCCGCTTCGCCCCGGTACAAACCATCACCTTCGACAAAGCCGATGTAATTCAACCCACGCGCGCCCTGCAACAACGCAGCCGCCAGCTTGACCTGCTGGTTGCCCTTGATGTCTTCGGTACCGATGTTCAGCAGGGCCACCCGCGGCCTGACCACGCCCAACGCTTCGGCGGCCACCGCGCCCATCACGGCGAACTGGAACAGGTGCTCGGCACTGCAATCGACGTTCGCGCCCAGGTCCAGCAACTGGCAATAGCCCTTTTGCGTCGGGATTGCCGCCACCATCGCCGGCCGATCAATGCCCGGCAGGGTCTTGAGCACATAACGCGACAACGCCATCAAGGCCCCCGTGTTCCCGGCACTGACACACGCTTGCACCTTGCCGTCGCGTAATAGCTCCAGGGCTACCCGCATCGAGGAATCAGGTTTGCCACGCAAGGCTGTCGCGGGCTTTTCATCCATGCCGATGGTTTCGCTGGCCGGCGTAATCGTCAGGCGCGCGCGATCCACTGCCGGATGGCCAGCAATCAGTTCTTCAAGTAAGGGGGGTTGACCGACGAGGGTCAGGTGCAGCGAGGGTGTTGCAGACAGGCTGGCAATGCAGGCCTGAACAATGCTGCGGGGACCGAAGTCCCCGCCCATTGCGTCAATCGCGATGACTTGAGCAGACAAGTGATTACTCGTCAGCGCCCTTGTCGATCACTTTACGGCCACGGTATACGCCTTCTGGCGATACGTGGTGACGCAGGTGAACTTCACCGGTGGTCTTTTCTACGGACAGGGTGCTTGCCTCGAGAGCGTCGTGCGAACGGCGCATGTCGCGGGCGGAGCGGGATTTTTTGTTCTGCTGAACAGCCATAATTGATTAACTCCTAAACGTTTGGGTCACGCTTTAACTGCGCCAATACACTGAACGGGTTGGACCGCGTTACCTCGTCCTCGCTCGGTTCGGGCTCGTCATCGAGGCCCGCCGGCTGCTGGCATTCTTCCGGATGATGAGCAGGCACAATGGGCAAGGCGAGCAAAAGCTCCTCCTCGATCAGTGCATGCAGATCCAAAGGATCTTCGCCCAGTTCCAGCACGTCATAACCTTTCGGCAACGACTGGGTATTCGCACCCTCCTTCACCACAGCATAACTGCACTCGCTGTGGATCGGCAGGGTGACCAGCTCAAGACAACGCTGGCAAACCATTTTGACTTCGGTGTCGATAAAACTGTGGATTACCACAGACTTACGCTCATCTCGTTCAAAAACGAATTTGGCCTGCACCGTACCGACAGTGTCGGAAAGCGGGTCGCAGAGTCTCTCCAAATCGGCCAGCGGCAATTCACCTTGAAGGGAAGTGCCACGATCTGCCAATTTGCGCGGGTCAACGTGAGGTGGAATCGGGTCATTCAACATAGGCGCAGCATTATAGGGATGCACCCGGCCATGTCAAAGGAAATTCAGCCCTGTGCGTCAGCCGGTCGCCCCGCTAGAATCCCAGGCCGCCCTGAGGAGACGCACATGCTGCCTTTATTACTCGCATCCAGCTCGGTTTATCGCCGGCAATTGCTGAGCCGACTGCACTTGCCGTTCATCTGCAGCTCGCCGGATATCGACGAAAGTCATCGTGCCGACGAGTCTGCCATCGAACTGGTCAAGCGCCTGGCCGAAGAGAAGGCACGCGCCCTCGCCGGCAGCCATCCAGGGCATTTGATCATCGGCTCCGATCAGGTGGCTGCGCTGGAAGGCCGCATCATCGGCAAACCCCACACCTTCGAGAAGGCCCGCGAGCAATTGCTGGCCGCCAGCGGCAAACGGGTCAGCTTCCTGACCGGCCTGGCGCTGCTGAACAGCGAGACCGGGCACTGCCAGGTCGACTGCGTGCCGTTTACGGTGCACATGCGCGAACTGAGCGCTGAACGCATCGAGCGCTACCTTCGGATCGAGCAGCCTTATGACTGCGCCGGCAGCTTCAAGGCCGAAGGGCTGGGCGTGAGTTTGTTTCAGAGCACCGAAGGACCGGATGCGACCAGTTTGATCGGCCTGCCGTTGATTCGATTGGTGGATATGCTGCTGGCTGAAGGCGTGCAGATCCCCTAGACCCGCCGCCGAAACAAACGTGGGAGCGGGCCTGCTCGCGACAGCGGAGTGTCAGCCAACCTGTCGGTCACTGCCCCACCGTACTCGCGAACAAATCCGCCCCCACACTTGAAACAACGACAAAGCTGAAATATCAGCGCAGCGTCGGGCCCTGGAAGCCCATGTACATCGCCAGCTTCTCGGCCACGCTGGCGCCCAGCTTCTTGGAGAAGCGATCGAACGGCGACTCCTGAACAGTGAAGTCCACCAGCTCCTTCTCGCCAACCACATCCCGCGCCACCGAACTGGCACTGCCCAACCCATCGATCAGGCCCAGCGGCAAGGCCTGTTCGCCAGACCACACCAACCCGGAAAACAGCTCTGGATGGTCCTTGTCCTTCAGGCGATCACCACGCCCCTGCTTCACACTGGCAATGAACTGACGATGGGTAGTGTCGAGCACGCCCTGCCAGAACTGGGTTTCGTCAGCCTTTTGTGGCTGAAACGGGTCCAGAAACGCTTTGTGCTCACCCGAGGTATAGGTGCGACGTTCCACACCCAGCTTCTCCATGGTACCGACAAAGCCGTAGCCGGCAGCGGTCACACCAATGGAGCCGACCAGGCTGGCCTTATCGGCGTAGATCTGATCGGCGGCGCTGGCGATGTAATACGCACCCGAGGCGCCGAGGTCGGAAATCACTGCGTAGAGCTTGGTATCCGGGTGCAGCGCGCGCAGACGGCGGATTTCGTCATACACGTAGCCTGACTGCACGGGGCTGCCACCCGGGCTATTGATACGCAGGATCACAGCCTTGACCTTGGGATCTTCAAAGGCTGAACGCAGGCTGCTGACAATATTGTCGGCGCTGGCGGACTCCTTATCGGCAATCACCCCGCGCACTTCGATCAACGCCGTGTAGTGACTGCCACGGGTAGCGCTCTTTTCCACATCCATCAATGGACTGAACAGCGCCAGCATGGCGAGCAGGTAAACAAAGGTCAGCAATTTGAAGAAAATACCCCAACGCCGGGAGCGACGCTGCTCCTGGACACTGGCCAGCAGCGTCTTCTCCAACAGCTTCCAACTTTTATCATCGCCGCTTTCGGACTTCTCGGGCGCTTTCCACTCGTCACTCATGCCATTAACCCCAGCAAAGACTTATCGGGCCTGACTGAGCCAGGCCTGCAATTCAGAAAAATGATCAATCGTCAGCCTGGGCTCGTATTGCTGCAAGGCCTCGGCCGCCTGGGCACCATAGCTGACGGCCACACTGTCCATACCGGCATTGCGCGCCATCATCAAGTCGAAGGAGGCATCACCCACCATCAACGCCTGGCGCGGCGCTACACCGCAGTGAGCCAGGATCTGCTCCAGCATCAGAGGATGAGGCTTGCTGGCAGTTTCATCCGCAGCACGGGTGATATCGAAATAATCCTCGAAACCATGGGCCTTGAGTACACGATCGAGCCCCCGCCGGGCCTTGCCGGTGGCCACCGCCAAGTGATAGCCCTCGGCGCGAAAGGCCTCAAGGGATCGCCTTACACCGTCAAATAACGGTGAAGGCTCTGCCTCAAGGGCAATATAGTGATCGGCATAGTGCTGACGAAACGCAATCAGCGCTGCATCGTCGATCTGCGGATATAACGTGCGTATCGCCTCAGGCAAGCCCAGGCCGATGATGCCCTTGACCGCCAGGTCGCTGCACGGCGCGAAGCCGGAACGGGTCGATGCCACGTGCATCGACTCGACAATCCGACCAATGGAGTCAGCCAGCGTGCCATCCCAATCGAAGATCAGCAGCTTGTAGTCAAGGTGCGGCACTCAAACGCTCCACGGTCTTGGCCCACATCTCGTCGACCGGCGCCTGCAGCTTCAGTTCGCCACCATCGGGCAGCGGCACGGTCAGCATGTAGGCATGCAGGAACAGGCGCTTGCCGCCGAGATCGCGAATTTCCTTGGAGAAATCTTCGTCACCGTACTTGGTGTCACCCGCAATACAGTGGCCCGCGTGCAAGGTATGCACACGAATCTGGTGAGTACGCCCGGTCACCGGCTTGGCTTCGACCATGGTGGCGAAGTCACCGAAGCGGCGCAGCACCTTGAACAGGGTCAGGGCTTCTTTGCCCTCCTCGTCCACTTCCACCATGCGCTCGCCGGAACGCAGGTTGCTCTTCTGCAACGGCGCACGAACGCTCTTGACCGAACTGGCCCAGTTGCCGCGCACCAGCGCCATGTAGCGCTTGTCCACGCCATCGCCACGCAGGGCGGTGTGCAGGTGGCGCAGCATGCTGCGTTTCTTGGCAATCATCAGCAGGCCGGACGTGTCGCGGTCCAGGCGATGGACCAGTTCCAGCTCCTTGGCGTCCGGACGCAACTGACGGAAGGCTTCGATCACGCCGAAATTCAGGCCGCTGCCGCCGTGAACCGCAATACCGCAGGGCTTGTTGATCACGATCAGCTTGTTGTCTTCGAAGACAATCGAGGCTTCCAGGCGCTGCAACAACCCCTGCGCCAGCGGCACAGGCTCGTCACGCTCGGGCACGCGAACCGGCGGCACACGGACGATATCGCCCGCCTGCAGCTTGTACTCGGGCTTGATCCGGCCCTTGTTCACGCGCACTTCACCTTTTCGCAAAATGCGGTAAATCAAGGTCTTGGGCACGCCTTTGAGCCTGGCCAGGAGAAAATTGTCGATGCGTTGGCCGGCATATTCCGGCGAGACCTCGAGCAGCTGGACGCTGGGGGTCTGGGGGGCGGTAGTCGTCATGGCGGCGATGATAACAATTTTTTATGGAATTGAAGCACTTAATCATTGCTGCTATAGTCGCGAACGCCGCCAAAAGCGGCCTGGGCAGAGGACTTGCGGCAAACTGCCGGCCCTGACCATCGCAATTCATCAGGACGCGAGGCCGTCCTACGGGGCTTTCGCCACCTTGGAAGACTCGGGATTGTAACAAGCGCAGGTGACATGAGGCCTGAAGCGAGTGCAGAAAGCAGAGTGAATACTCGCGTTTTGCGCCGATATTTACGGCCAGTTCACAAAGTGCAGTCAGTCTTGAGCCAGACCATGGCGAATGCTTCGGAAATAACGCCTGTTAAGAGCTGAGTGAGAGCGCAATCGCCCACACCTAGTCTTGTTTAGCCATGAGCGTGAACTCCCCATTGGAGAACACGGTAAATGCCAACCCGCTGCGGATTCTGCGCGCGGCAGCACCCGAATTATCAGGGATACGTGTAGGGTGGAGATGCACAACCGTCGGACCGTGTAGCACTAGGCTTATATTTAGACGCTTCATCTCGTCCACAGTCGCCGGTTGATTCCTCCTCCTGACCTTAGCTTTTGTTGAAGTGGTGCCTTTGTCACCACCGCTAACAAGCAGGACGCGTCCGTCGCGATACCGGCCCAATTGGCTGGTTTTTGCTGGACACTGGAGTGGCCAACCACTCTTGACGCACCTGACACCGACCGTGAGAAGTCGTGTGTGCCGAACGCCGTTTCCGGCAGCCCGGAAACCGACGGTACAACATGAAAAGAATGCTGATTAACGCAACTCAACCCGAAGAGTTGCGTGTTGCACTGGTAGATGGCCAACGCCTCTACGACCTGGACATCGAGTCCGGTGCACGCGAGCAAAAGAAGGCCAACATCTATAAAGGCCGTATTACTCGCATCGAACCAAGCCTTGAGGCTGCCTTTGTCGATTTCGGCTCCGAGCGCCACGGCTTCCTGCCCCTCAAAGAAATCTCCCGCGAATACTTCAAGAAAGCCCCCGAAGGCCGCGTGAACATCAAGGACGTCCTGAGCGAAGGCCAGGAAGTCATCGTCCAGGTCGAGAAAGAAGAACGTGGCAACAAGGGCGCCGCCCTGACCACCTTCATCAGCCTGGCCGGCCGTTACCTGGTCCTGATGCCGAACAACCCGCGTGCCGGCGGCATTTCCCGTCGCATCGAAGGCGAAGAGCGCAACGAACTGCGTGAAGCGCTGAACGGCCTGGTCGCCCCTGCCGACATGGGTCTGATCGTGCGCACTGCCGGCCTGGGCCGCAGCAGCGAAGAAATGCAGTGGGACCTCGACTACCTGCTGCAACTGTGGACCGCCATCAAAGAAGCGTCCCTGGATCGTTCCGCCCCCTTCCTGATCTACCAGGAAAGCAACGTCATCATCCGCGCCATCCGCGATTACCTGCGCCAGGACATCGGCGAAGTGCTGATCGACAGCGTTGAAGCCCAGGACGAAGCCCTGACCTTCATCCGCCAGGTGATGCCGCAGTACGCCAGCAAGATCAAGCTGTACGAAGACAGCGTGCCGCTGTTCAACCGTTTCCAGATCGAAAGCCAGATCGAGACCGCCTTCCAGCGCGTAGTCGAACTGCCTTCCGGCGGCTCCATCGTGATCGACCCGACCGAAGCCCTGGTGTCCATCGACATCAACTCGGCACGCGCCACGAAAGGTAGCGACATCGAAGAAACCGCCCTGCAGACCAACCTGGAAGCGGCTGAGGAAATCGCCCGCCAGCTGCGCCTGCGTGATATCGGCGGCCTGATCGTGATCGACTTCATCGACATGACCCCAGCCAAGAACCAGCGCGCCGTGGAAGAGAAAGTCCGCGAATGCCTGGAAGCTGACCGCGCCCGCGTACAGGTCGGCCGCATCTCGCGCTTCGGCCTGCTGGAAATGTCCCGTCAGCGCCTGCGTCCATCCCTGGGCGAAAGCAGCGGCATCGTTTGCCCGCGCTGCAACGGCACCGGCATCATCCGTGACGTTGAATCGCTGTCCCTGGCGATCCTGCGCCTGATCGAAGAAGAAGCCCTGAAAGACCGCACCGCCGAAGTCCGCGCTCAAGTGCCGATCCCGGTCGCCGCGTTCCTGCTCAACGAAAAACGCAACTCGATCACCAAGATCGAACTGCGTACCCGTGCCCGTATCGTGATCCTGCCGAACGATCACCTGGAAACGCCGCACTTCGAAGTGCAGCGCCTGCGTGACGACAGCCCGGAAGCCCACAACAACCAGTCCAGCTACGAGATCGCGGCCGCCGCCGCTGAAGTGGAAGAAGTCCAGCCGGCCGCCGCGACCCGCACCCTGGTACGCCAGGAAGCTGCCGTGAAGACCGCACCGGCACGTGCCAACGCACCGGTGCCAACCGAAGCGGCGGCCCCGGCTGCCGCTCCGGCCGCCCTGCCTGAGCCGAGCCTGTTCAAAGGCCTGGTGAAATCGCTGGTCAGCCTGTTCGCCACCAAGGAAGAGCCTGCGGCTCCGGTTGTCGTTGAAAAACCGGCTACCGAACGTCCTGCGCGTAACGAAGAACGTCGCAACGGTCGCCAGCAGAGCCGTAACCGCAACGGTCGTCGTGACGAAGAACGCAAACCACGCGAAGAACGCGCCCCCCGTGAAGAACGTGCGCCGCGTGAAGAGCGTGCACCTCGCGAAGCCCGCGAAGAAACCCCGACCGTAGCCCGCGAAGAACGCGCGCCGCGTGAAGAGCGTGCGCCACGCACACCACGTGCACCGCGTGAAGATCGCAAGCCACGTGGCGAGCGTGAAGAGCGTGTACGCGAACTGCGTGAACCACTGGACGCCGCGCCGGCAGCTGCTGCCGTTGCTGGTGCCGCGGTCGTCGCCGAAGAACGCCCGGCTCGCCAGCCACGCGAAGAGCGCGCCCCCCGCGAGGAGCGTCAACCGCGCCCACCGCGTGAAGAGCGTCAACCACGCGCCGAGCAAGCCGCTGCCGCCAGCGAAGAAGAAGTACTGAACGGCGAAGAGCAACTGCAGGAAGACGGCCAGGACAACGCCGAAGGCGATCGTCCACGCCGCCGCTCCCGTGGCCAGCGTCGTCGCAGCAACCGTCGTGAGCGTCAGCGCGATGCCAATGGCAATGTGATCGAAGGTTCGGAAGAAGCCGGCGAGCACCCGGAAGCCGCTACCGGCGAGCCGACCGGCGCCGAACTGGCTGCAGGCCTGGCCGTTACCGCCGCCGTTGCCAGCTCGGTCATCAGCGCACCGGCTGAAGCCCAGGCTTACGAGCAGGCTGAACGCGCTACCGCTGCCGTTGAAGAAACCGTCGCCGTAGAAGCGCCAGTGGTTGAAGCAACGACCCCAATCGAAGCCCCTGTGGTTCCGGAAGTGGAAGTTGCACCGGTTCGCGAAACCCAACCAGAAGCCGAAGTGATCGCTGTCGAGCCTCCACCCGCTGCTGAACCTCAGCCAGTGGTTGAGGCTGCCGTGGAAGCCCCGGTGGAAGTCGCTGCTGAAGCATCGGTTGTCGAAGCTGCTCCAGTGGTGCGTGAAGTTCGCGAAGAACAGACCGCCTTCCAGTGGGCCGCCGAACCAGCTCCGGTTGAAGCTCCGACTCCTGTGGCCGAAGAAGCGCCAGCCCCAGTGGTAGAAGAAGCGCCGGCACCGGTTGCCGAAGTGGTGATTGCCGAGCCAGCTCCGGCGGTAGAGCCCCAGCCAGTGGTTGAAACCCCAGCCGTAGCCGAAGTGGCCGCACCGGTGGTTGAAGCCGCGCCCGCCAGCGCCCTGACTGAAAACGGCCGCGCACCGAACGACCCACGTGAAGTGCGTCGCCGCCGCAAGGAAGCTGAAGCCGCTGCTGCTGCTGCCGCCGCTGCCGCTGCTGCACCGGCCGCAGTTGAAGCTGCCGAGGCGCCGGCCCCGGTCGCCGAAGCGGTGGTTGAGCACAAGGTCCAGGAAGAAGAGCACGAGCCTAAACCCCTCGTCTGATTCCGACAGCAACTAAAAAGCCCCGCCTGAGTGATCAGGCGGGGCTTTTTTACATCGGTTGAATTATGAGTAGCTCAATGACGCCGGCACATCCACATCCCACAAAACACCGGGATCATCCACCGCCACCTCCCTCAGAACAGCCTGGGCAAATAATGACCTGGCCCCCCGATCTCCCTTCAGGGCCATCAAGCCTTGCCCGAGCATCCGGCCAAACGCCACTGGATGCCCGTAGTGGCCGGCCTGGACCGGCACACGGATGCCATCCGCTTGCAGCCCCTCAATCACCCGCTCGATGCTGGAGGGCTGAATAAACGGCATATCCCCCAGCACTATCAGCCAGCCATCAGCCGAACCGCTGGCCGCCACCGCCGCCGCAATGCTTTCGCCCATGCCGGCTGAGTGCAACACCAGGACTTCACAGCCGTACGCCTCGGCCAAACGAATAACGTCAAACCGATCCGGCGAAGTGATCACCCAGCGTTTTACAACGCGTGCGGGCAAACTCCTCAATACCTGCTCGATTACCGGACGCGTCACGCCATCCAGGCCTATGCAATCAGCCAGCAACTTATCCTGATCAGCCCCCACCGCAGCCCGAAAGCGACTGCCCTGCCCCGCCGCCAGCACAATCGCGGTGACTGTCACTCAACCACCACCGATAACGGTTTTTTCTGCATGGGTGCCACGCCGTTTTTGATCGCGACAATTTCCGCCAGCAGTGACAACGCGATTTCCGACGGCGTATGGCTGCCGATATGCAAACCGATCGGCCCGTGCAAACGCGCAATCGATTCTGCCGACAACCCCAGTGCCGCCAGGTTTTCCCGGCGTTTCTGGCTATTGACCCGCGAGCCGAGGGCGCCAACGTAAAATGCGGAGGAATTCAATGCGGTCAGCAGGGCCATATCGTCCAGACGCGGGTCGTGGGTCAGGCACACGATGGCCGTGCGCTCATCGGTCTGGATATTCAGCACCGCTTCATCCGGCATACCCGGTACAAAGCGGCCATGCTGGTCTTCCCAGCCGTAGACGAACTCTTCGCGCGGGTCGCAGATCAGCACTTCGAAATCCAGCAACCGCGCCATTTGCGCCACGTAGCGCGACAGCTGCCCGGCGCCGATCAACAGCAGGCGCCAGCGTGGGCCGTAGATGGCGCGCAGGCGCTCCCCGTCAAAAGTCACCACATCGGTCTTGCTCGCGCTACTGAGGGTCACCGCGCCCGTGGCCAGGTTCAGCTCTCGGGCGACGACTTGGTGGTCCTCACAACGCGCCAGCAGTTGCGCGACCCATTGCCAGTCGTCCACCCGCTCTTCGGTCAAGCGCAACGTGCCACCGCACGGCAGGCCAAAGCGCGCCGCTTCATCACGGGTGACACCATAAGTCACCAATTGCACCGGTGGGCCGTCTTCCGGCAGGCGACCATCCTGCAGGCGCGCAATCAGATCGTCCTCGATACAACCGCCGGACACCGAGCCGATCACAACCCCGTCGCCACGCAATGCCAGCATCGCCCCAGGCGGGCGCGGTGCGCTGCCCCAGGTCTGGACCACGCTGTACAACACCACCCGCTGCCCGGCGCGACGCCATTCAAGCACACTGCGCAGGACATTCAGATCCACGCTATCCATCCAACCTCCTGCCAGCCTTACAACGAATTACACAGCCAATTACTGTAAAGCAAAAGCATCCGGAATGGCCGGCCACAAACGCAAACGCCCCGAAACAGTCGGGGCGTTTGTGGATGGCTTTGGCGTCAGTTCACGCCAACAGCGACTTACTTGATAACAGGAGCAGGGCCTTCGGCCACACCCAGGTCATCTTCCGGACGGGTATCAGAGATACCGGTGCCACCAGATGCCAGCTCGCTGTGCAGCTTGTCGGTGTCCAGTTCCTTGACCCACTTGGCCACGACGAGGGTGGCAACGGCGTTACCGACCAGGTTGGTCAGGGCGCGAGCTTCGGACATGAAGCGGTCGATACCCAGGATCAGCGCCAGACCGGCAACCGGCAGGTGGCCTACGGCCGACAGGGTTGCAGCCAGCACGATGAAGCCCGAACCGGTCACACCCGCAGCGCCCTTGGAGGACAGCAGCAGCACCAGCAGCAAGGTGATCTGGTGGGTGATGTCCATGTGGGTGTCAGTCGCCTGGGCGATGAACACGGCAGCCATGGTCAGGTAGATCGAAGTGCCGTCGAGGTTGAAGGAGTAGCCGGTCGGAATCACCAGGCCTACTACGGATTTCTTCGCGCCCAGACGCTCCATCTTGATCAGCATGCGTGGCAGTGCGGATTCGGAGGAGGAAGTACCCAATACGATCAACAGTTCTTCACGGATGTAGCGCACCAGCTTCAACACACTGAAACCGTGGGCGCGGCAGATGGCACCCAGCACCACCACCACGAACAGGACGCAGGTGATGTAGAAGCAGATCATCAACTGACCCAGTTGCACCAGAGAACCTACGCCGTAGGCGCCGATGGTGAACGCCATCGCACCCAGGGCACCGATTGGCGCGAGCTTCATGATCATGTTGATGATGTTGAACATCACGTGGGCGAAGCGGTCGATGAAGTCGAGCACCGGCTTGCCGTAGGCGCCCAGGCGGTGCAGGGCAAAGCCGAAGATCACCGAGAACATCAGCACTTGCAGAATGTCACCGTTGGCGAAGGCGCCCACGATGGTGTTCGGAATCACATTGAGGATAAAGCCAACCACGCTCTGGTCTGCGCCGGCGGTCACGTAGGCAGCGACTTTCGAGGCGTCCAGGGTAGCCACGTCAATGTGCATGCCGGCGCCCGGTTGCACGACGTTGACCACGACCAGGCCGATCAGCAGGGCGATGGTGGAGACGACTTCGAAGTACAGCAGCGCGTAGCCGCCGGTTTTACCGACCGATTTCATGCTTTGCATGCCAGCGATACCGCTGACAACGGTGCAGAAGATGATCGGGGCAATGACCATTTTGATCAGCTTGATAAAGCCGTCACCCAGTGGCTTGAGAGCCACACCGGTCTGGGGGTAGAAATGACCGAGCAAGATACCGATAACGATTGCAACGATCACCTGGAAATACAGGGATTTGTACAGTGGCTGACGAGTCGTCATTACAAAGTTCCTCAATCGTCCCGTGTAGCAAATATCCGCCATTGCCCACGACACTTGAATTGCGAACCCTCCTGCACTGGAGGGATTTGTTGTTTGCGAGGCTGGTAGGACCAGGCCTGCGCTGCCATTTCTTATCGCAAACGCCGTGCCACTTTCTTCAAATCTGCTAGAGGCCTTTAGACATCAGGGCTTGGAGCGATCAGGCGCCCTCCAAAGCATGTGAACCAATGGCGGATTTCCGCCAGGCCAGCAGATCCCGTCCTACAATTTGGCGGATATCCGCCTTGTTGCCCTGCCGGGTGATGGCTAACATCCGCCATTCCATGGACGAGGCCCTGACATGCGTGAACGCACCATCGCCAGTCACTACGCCCGAGCAGCCCTCGGCGGTGCCCGCCGAGCGGGTTACGACTATTCGGCCCTGTTGCAACAGGTGGGCATTACCCCAGAGTTGCTGACCGAACCCCGCGCCCGTATTGCGCCGGAACAATTTACCCGGCTGTTGCAGATGCTCTGGCTGGCGCTTGACGATGAATACCTGGGGTTCGCTGAAGGTTCGAGTAAACGCGGCACCTTTGCCATGATGTGCCACGCGCTGATTCACTGCCGCACCCTGGAGAAGGCTCTGGAACGCGGTTTATTATTTTATAGCCTATTCCCACAAGGTCCGCGCTGGCATCTGACAAGAGAGGGCGACATGGCTCGTCTGAGCCTGGACGACTCACAACTGTGGGACCCGGATCACTTCCTGAGTGAATGCCTGCTGGTGATCTGGCATCGCCTGGGCAGTTGGTTGATCGGCCAGCGAATTCGGTTGCACCAGGCGACATTCAATTACCCGATGCCGGACCATGCCGGCGAGTATGACTTGCTCTTCCCCTGCCCCCAGGTATTCAACGCACCGCGCAGCAGCCTGGTATTCCCCTGCCGCTATTTGAGCTTGCCGCTGCTGCAGGATGAACGCACGCTCAAGCATTTTCTGGAGCGTTCACCCGCAGACTTGCTGTCACGACCGGATGAAGGCGATAGCTTGAGCAGCCAGCTACGCCGCTTGTTGAGCCGCGATCGCACGCCCTGGCCGGACCTGGAGGCCGTGGCGCAGCACCTGCACATCAGCCCGCAGACCCTGCGCCGACACCTGCGGGAAGAAGGCACCAGTTTCCAGGCACTCAAAGATGAATTGCGGCGAGACATCGCCATTTATCACTTGGGACGGGCCAACCTGTCGTTGCAGGAAATCGCCGAGCAGTTGGGGTTTTCCGAACCGTCGGCGTTTCATCGGGCTTTCAAGAAGTGGACCGGGCTTACGCCGGGCGCCTATCGTGCGCAGGACAACTAGAGCGCCGGGAAGTGAATCTTGAACGCCGCCCCACCCAAGGGTGAATCAACCAGGGTCAGGCGCGCCCCGTAACTTTCGATGATGTCCTTGACCACCGCCAGACCGATCCCCTGCCCCGGATGCTGACGGTCCAGCCGTTCGCCGCGTTGCAGAATCCGTGCGCGCTGATCCGGTGGCACGCCGGGGCCATCGTCCTCAATGCACAGCTCAGTGCCTTCCAGGCTTTCTACCAGGCTGATGCGCACTTCGCTCAGGCAGAGGCGATAGGCGTTTTCCAGCAGGTTGCCGAGCATTTCGAGCAGCGCACCTTTCTCGATGGGCACATCACACTCGTCCGGCAAGTCAAAGGACACGGTGACGCGCTTGTCGCGGTAAACCTTGTCCAGCGTATCGCAAAGGCTTTGCAGCACCGGCGCCAGGCGTACCTGGTGGCGCACCAGGCCACTTTTGCGCAGGCTGGCCCGCTGCAGCTGATAGCCGATCTGCTGGCTCATACGCTCGATCTGAGATTGCAGAACCCACGCCTGACCACGCTCTTGCGGGCGCTGCGCCATCTCTTCGCTCACACCTTGCAATACCGCCAACGGGGTTTTCAGGCTGTGGGCAAGGTCGTCAAGAGAATCGCGGTAACGCGCACGCTGTTCACGCTCACTGTGCAACAAACGGTTGAGGGAGCCGGTGAGGCGCAACAATTCGCGTGGGTGTTCTTCGGTAAGGCTTTCGCGAGTGCCACTTTCGATCTGGTCCAACTCCTGGCTAAGGCGCCGCAGGGCTTGCAGGCCCCACGTCAAACCAAGCCAGAGCAACGTCAACAGCACCAGCAAGGCCGCACCAAAACCCAGGTAGAGGTTTTCTCGCAGGCCTTCAAGAGTCAGCTGATATTCGCGTACCGGCTGCAAGGCGACGATGCTGAATGCTGCGCTTTTGCCCCCCAGCAGTTTGACCTCGACGTCATACACGAAAAACTCCTGGCCGCTGGCCTCGCGGATACGTGCGAATTCGTTGCCTCGCCCGTCGTAACGCGGCCGGTAGTTGATGTTTTCTTCCTGGGTTGCCCGCGAACGCCAGACCAGATGGCCTTCACGGTCGTAGATATAACCCAGCAGCCGGCTGTCGGTGAGGTTGAAGCGCTCATCGGGCAACTGGGCGGGCATCAGCAACCGGTTATTCTCGACCCGTGCCGCAGAAATCAAGGTGGTCACGTCCGAGGCCAGCCGCTGTTCGATGGAATCCTGCAACGCCAGGCTGAAAGCGCCTTGCATGGCGGGCAACAAGCCCAGCATAAACAGCACGGCCAAGGTCGCGGCCGCCAGCATCAAGCGCACGCGTAGCGAGCGAATCAACGGCAACGCTCATTGAACAGGTAACCCAAGCCGCGCACGGTATCGATCGGCTTGAACCCCGCCGGGCCTTCCAGCTTGCGGCGCAGGCGCCCCACCAGCACTTCGATGACATTCGGATCGCGCTCGTCATCATCGGGATAGAGCTGCTCCATCAGGCGATCCTTGGCTACCACCTGCTGATGGTGGCGCATCAAGTACTCGAGAATACGGTACTCATAGGCGGTCAACGCCAGGGGCTGCTCATCCAGGGAGGCTTGTTTGCGGTTGAGGTCCAGCAACAAGGGGCCCGCCACGATCGTGGACTGGGTGAAACCACTGGAGCGACGCAGCAGGGCATTCATACGCGCCTCCAGTTCTTCGAACTGGAATGGTTTGACCACATAATCGTCGGCACCGGCGGCCAGGCCTTCGACCTTGTCCTGCCAGTTGCCACGGGCCGTAAGGATCAGGATCGGGAAGCTCTTGGCCTGAGTGCGCAGTTGGCGGATCAGGTCCAGGCCGCCCATGCCCGGCAGGCCCAGGTCGATGATGGCGAGGTCGTGGTTGAACTGACCGGTCTGGTACAAGGCTTCTTCGGCATTGGCCACGGCTTCAACCACATGCCCACTGTCGGTCAGGCGGGTCAACAGGTGATGGCGCAACAGCGCCTCATCTTCCACCACCAGCAATTTCATAAGGCTCTCCAAGGCGATTCAACTGTCCGACAGAGGGATATCATAGCGGCCCTGCAAATCTTGCGGGCGCAGTTTAATGCCATTGTATTGGCCCGTCAGGTGTTCGTAGCCGGTGCGGTAACCCGGTTGCGGGACGGTCTGCCCCAGCAATTGGCCCCACGGTGCGGCCTGGCTGCCTGCATCGTCGAAGCTGACACGGTGGATCAGGTTGCCGGACTTCTTGGTTTTCTCGCCGCCGAATGCCGCAAAGGTGCCGTCCGAAGCCTGCACTCCGGCAGTGGCACTGAGCATGGTCAATGCCAATATCAGCTGTTTGATCGCAGTCATCTGGTTACCTCTACGCGTTTGGCTGTTGGAGCCAGACTACGCAGGCGCCCCTGAACTCCCCCTGAACGGGCTCTGAACCTCACCTGAACCGTTGCAGGCTATCCACTGGCGTGCCAACTGAAGCAAAATACCGCGCATGACACCTCTACCCGCTTGCTGCACCCCGCTCAACGCCGATTGGCCACTCCCCGAACCCTTGCCGGGCACGGTGTTTCTCAGTACCCGCTTCGATCCGACCTTATTGAATGCCGGCGACTTCCAGCGCAGCGCCGTGCCGCCGCCCGCCAGCATCCAGCGCTCGGTGGCCAAGCGTCAGGCTGAATTCCTTGCCGGCCGCCTGTGTGCCCGTACGGCGCTGCAGCAACTCGATCGGCTCGATTGCGTCCCGGCCATCGGCGAAGACCGTGCACCGGTATGGCCTGGGCATATCAGCGGCTCCATCACCCACAGCACTGGGCATGCCGCGGCGATAGTCGGGTACAAGGCACAATGGCGCGGACTGGGTATGGACCTGGAGAACCTGTTGAGCCTGGAGCGGGCCGAACGCCTGGCCGGGGAAATCCTCACTGCCGATGAACTGCAGCGCATGGCCGACCTGCCGCGTGAGCAGATCGCCCTGTTGGTGACGCTGACGTTCTCGCTCAAGGAAAGCCTGTTCAAGACGCTTTACCCGATTGTGCAAAAGCGCTTTTACTTCGAGCACGCCGAGGTGCTTGAATGGTCCGACGCAGGCCATGTGCGATTGCGCTTGCTGACGGACCTGTCGGCCGAGTGGTGCCATGGCAAGACACTGGAGGGGCAGTATGCGGTGGATGGGGATCAGTTATTGAGCCTGGTCGCCATCAGCGCCTGACACACCGCGCGCAGTTTCAGGGCTTGTCTTGATCCCGGGGCCAACTCAGACTGAAGCATGCCCCGCCCAGGTTGTTGCTCTTGCCGATCAAGGCGCGTCCGCCGTGCCAATAGATGATCCGTCGGACAATCGATAAACCCAGGCCGTGCCCGCCCGAGGCACGTGTGCGACTGTCGTCCAGGCGCAGAAATGGCGTGAAGATCCGCTCCCACGCACTTTCCGGCACACCCGGGCCATCATCTTCCACATCAATGCGACAGCGCACCTGGCCCACCTGGTAGCTGATCAACACCTGGCCCTGGGCATGACGCATGGCATTGCTCACAAGATTTTGCAGAGCCCGGTGCAGATAACGCGGTTCGGCATCGACCCAGGCGTCTTCCCAATGCGCCGAGGACAGGCAGGTACCGCGACTCACGCTCACCTGCGGGCGCAGTGGCGACAATTCGCCGATGACCTGATCGAGCAAAGCGCTGAGGTCGATCCGCTGGAAATTCAGCTCCGGAGCACCTTGCTCCAGGCGTGCATAGGTGAGCATTTCGTCCACCAGGCCATCGAGGTCCTGGATATCACTGTCCATCCCGTCCATGTATTTGCGCCGTGCCTCGGGGGTGGCGGCGTCACCGATCATCTCCAGGCCAAAACGCAGGCGCGCCACCGGCGTACGCAACTCATGGGACACCGCGCGCACCAGTTCCCGCTGGATCGCCAGCAACTGCTGCAGGTGCTCGGCCATGCCGTTGAAGGCTGCCGCCAGACGCCCTACCGAATCCGCCCCGCGGGCCGGCACGCGCACCTCCAGGCTGCCTTTGGCAATACGCGTAGCCGCCGCCTCCAGCCCGCGGAGGCGCTGCTCAAGCTGGCGCACCAGCAAATACACGATCAAACCGATCAGGGTCAGGCTGACCAACGCGATCAGGATCAGCCATTGCGCCGGGTAAGGGTTCATTTGATACAGCGGGCCAAGCTCCAGGACCCAAGGCGTACCGACCATACCGGCGAACACGCGGATCGAATCGCCGCCCTTACCCAGGGCCATCACGGTGTCGCCCTCCGACACACGACGGCGCTGGTCATCATCCATGTCAGCCTGATCGAGCGTCATCAGGTGCATCTCGAAGCCAAAGCCCTTGGCTTTCTTTATGTCGGCAAGACGCTGCGGCTGCTCCGCGACCGGAAAACGCACCAGCTCATCGGCCAACAGGTAGATAGTTGCACGCGCCAGTTGCTCGCTGATCTGCTGCACTTCGCCGGTCAACACCAGCGATTCCTGCTCACTGACCAGGCGCAAGACGCGAGCGGCATGAGGGCCGGTCTGTTGCACCAGCACCTGGCCGCGTTGCAGGCGATTGCGCTGGGTAAGGTCCAACTGCGCATCACTGAGGCTGCGCAGTTCCAGGGGAATTCCCAGCAAACGCTCCCACACCGCCAAGGCACGCTGACGCTCGATGGCGCTCATGGGTTGCAGGTTGTCACCCATCAACGCAAAGGTGCCGTGGGCCAGGCGCTCGCGGTATTGCCCGCTGCGCACCTCGTTGAGCAGGTGCAGCGCCAGCACCCCCAGCAGCGCCACCAGAATCAGCGCCGCGCACATGCCGCCGTAGATGCGCAGGAAGATCGAGTTCACAGCGGCATGTCGACAGCGGCTTCGGGGACGAACAGGTAGCCTTTGCTGCGGATGGTCTTGATCAGGCGCGGGTGGATCGGGTCGTCGCCTATTTTCGGGCGAATGCGGGAGATACGCACATCAATGGAGCGGTCCTGGCCGTCGTAGCCGATACCACGCAAGGCAATGAAGATTTCTTCGCGGGACAGAATACGGCCGGCATTCGCCACCAGCAGCCACAACAGGTCGAACTCGGCACTCGTCAGTTCGATGCCCCCCTCATGCAGCCAGGCTTCGCGCAGGGCGTTGTCCACTACGAGTGGGCCGAATTGCAGGCGGCGCTGGCTCTCCACGGCGCCATGTTCGGCCGGCTCACTGCGGCGCAACAGCGCCTGGATACGCGCCAACAGCAGGCGCGGACGCACGGGTTTGCACACGTAATCGTCGGCCCCCATGTCCAGGCCCTGCACCTGGTCCATGTCATCGGTCCGCGCAGTGAGCATCAGGATCACGCCATCGTAGCCTGCGCGCACTTTGCGGCAGATGCTCAGGCCGTCTTCACCCGGCAGCATCAGGTCAAGGATAACCAGGTCCGGCTGTTCAGCGATGATGCGGGCCGCGGCCAGCGCACCATTGCTTTCCACCGCTACGCGCAGGCCATTGCTCTGCAGGTAGTCACGGGTCAATTCGGCCAGTCGCTCGTCGTCCTCGACAATCAGTATTTGCCAGGCTTCTTGCTCCACGGAGGATCCTCGTTTTTTTAAAGGCATACCCTGGCTGTTTTATTCGCCAGCCACACCTTATTTGTAATGTTCAGAGGGCATAACAAGGTCCGATTGTAGCCACGGGCCAGCCCTCTGGCACAAGCCTGGAAATCCACTCGGTGATCGTGTTTTTTTGTGATAGGGTTCGCGCCCTTCGAAAAACAGCCAGTTGTTTTGAACCCGAAACATTTAATGACAAACGGTGCAATCCAGCAGTAATGCGGCCTACACGGACATTGAACCCTTCTTACACATTTTACTCACAGCGTTATCCACAGGTTACTGCGTTGCTAACCCCTCAGAAACGCATTATCTTGTACCTCGGCGACAGACAAGACCCTACATGTGGGGTTTTTGACCCAACCGCCTAACCACACAAGTGGCTCGAAACTCAAGCGCTTTATTTGCTGGCGCAGCGTGGAACCAACAGATTTTCAGTAGACCAAACCGCTCACGCGGATGGCAGCTGTTCTCCATCCCCGACATGGAAAACGGTACGGGTGTTGCAGGAAAAAGCCTGGCACTCGCAATCAAATATAGAACGTGGAGACAACCCCCCATGCAAACCGACACAACTCGCGAGAACCCGCAAGGCTCCGTGCCGCAGGCCGCTGATTCAAATCTGGATCTGTCCGCCACCGCACCTGGCCAACTGCGCGTGATCAAGCGTAACGGCACTGTCGTTCCTTACACCGATGACAAAATCACCGTCGCGATCACCAAAGCGTTTCTTGCAGTTGAAGGTGGCACCGCTGCTGCCTCGTCGCGCATCCACGACACCGTTGCCCGCCTGACCGAACAGGTCACCGCAACGTTCAAGCGTCGCATGCCCTCGGGCGGCACCATCCACATCGAAGAAATCCAGGACCAGGTTGAACTGGCCCTGATGCGCGCCGGCGAACAGAAAGTGGCTCGCGACTACGTGATCTATCGTGACTCGCGTGCCAAGGAGCGTGCCGTGCGCTCCCCCGCTGAAGAAGCCGCGGTGCAAGCTCACCCGTCGATCCGCATCACCCTGGCCGACGGTACGTTTGCACCACTGGACCTGGGCCGCCTGAACACCATCATCACCGAAGCCTGCGAAGGCCTGGAAGAAGTCGACGGCGACCTGATCCAGCGCGAGACCCTGAAGAACCTGTACGACGGCGTGGCCCTGACCGACGTCAACACCGCCCTGGTGATGACCGCCCGTACCCTGGTTGAGCGTGAGCCGAACTACTCGTTCGTGACCGCACGCCTGCTGATGGACACCTTGCGTGCCGAAGGCCTGGGCTTCCTGAACGTTGCCCAGAGCGCCACCCACCACGAGATGGCCGACCTGTACGCCAAGGCCCTGCCTGCCTACATCGCCAAGGGTATCGAGTTCGAATTGCTGAACCCGGTCCTGGCAACCTTCGACCTGGAAAAACTCGGCAAGGCCATCAACCACGAGCGTGACCAGCAGTTCACCTACCTGGGCCTGCAAACCCTGTACGACCGTTACTTCATCCACAAGGACGGTGTACGTTTCGAACTGCCGCAAGTGTTCTTCATGCGCGTGGCCATGGGCCTGGCGATCGAAGAGAAGCAGAAAGAAGACCGCGCCATTGAGTTCTACAACCTGCTGTCGTCGTTCGACTACATGTCGTCGACTCCAACCCTGTTCAACGCCGGTACCCTGCGTCCACAGCTGTCCAGCTGCTACCTGACGACCGTGCCGGATGACCTGTCGGGCATCTACCACGCGATCCACGACAACGCCATGCTGTCCAAATTCGCGGGCGGCCTGGGCAACGACTGGACGCCGGTGCGTGCACTGGGTTCGTACATCAAGGGCACCAACGGCAAGTCCCAGGGCGTCGTACCGTTCCTCAAGGTAGTGAACGACACCGCCGTCGCCGTTAACCAGGGTGGCAAGCGCAAAGGCGCTGTGTGTGCCTACCTGGAAACCTGGCACATGGACATTGAAGAGTTCATCGAGCTGCGCAAGAACACCGGTGATGACCGTCGTCGTACCCACGACATGAACACTGCCAACTGGATCCCTGACCTGTTCATGAAGCGCGTCTTCGATGACGGCAAGTGGACCCTGTTCTCGCCATCCGAAGTACCGGACCTGCACGACCTGACCGGCAAAGCCTTCGAAGAGCGCTACGAGTACTACGAAGCCCTCACCGAGTACCCAGGCAAGGTCAAGCTGTTCAAGACCATCCAGGCCAAAGACCTGTGGCGCAAAATGCTGTCCATGCTGTTCGAAACCGGCCACCCATGGCTGACTTTCAAGGACCCATGCAACCTGCGCAGCCCGCAGCAGCACGTCGGCGTGGTGCACAGCTCGAACCTGTGCACCGAGATCACCTTGAACACCAACAAGGACGAGATCGCCGTTTGCAACCTGGGCTCGATCAACCTGCCGAACCACATCGTCAACGGCAAGCTGGACACCGCCAAGCTGGCGCGCACCGTCAACACCGCCGTTCGCATGCTCGATAACGTTATCGACATCAACTACTACTCGGTGCCACAGGCGCAGAACTCCAACTTCAAGCACCGTCCAGTGGGCCTCGGGATCATGGGCTTCCAGGACGCACTGTACCTGCAGCACATTCCTTACGGTTCGGACGCTGCGGTCGAGTTCGCCGACAAATCCATGGAAGCGGTCAGCTACTACGCGATCCAGGCTTCCTGCGACCTGGCCGACGAGCGCGGCGCCTACGAGACGTTCCAGGGTTCGCTGTGGTCCAAGGGCATCCTGCCGCTGGATTCGCAACAGATCCTGATCGAAGCCCGTGGTCAGAAGTACATCGACGTTGACCTTAACGAAACCCTGGACTGGGCACCGGTACGTGCCCGTGTGCAGAAAGGCATTCGTAACTCCAACATCATGGCCATCGCACCGACCGCCACCATCGCCAACATCACCGGCGTGTCGCAGTCGATCGAACCGACCTACCAGAACCTGTATGTGAAATCGAACCTGTCGGGCGAATTCACCGTGATCAACCCGTACCTGGTTCGCGACCTCAAGGCCCGCGGCCTGTGGGACTCGGTCATGATCAACGACCTGAAGTACTACGACGGCTCCGTGCAGCAGATCGAGCGCATCCCGCAAGAACTCAAAGAGCTCTATGCGACCGCCTTCGAAGTGGACACCAAGTGGATCGTTGACGCGGCCAGCCGTCGTCAGAAGTGGATCGACCAGGCCCAGTCCCTGAACCTGTACATCGCCGGCGCCTCGGGCAAGAAGCTGGACGTGACCTACCGCATGGCTTGGTACCGTGGCCTGAAAACCACTTACTACCTCCGCGCCCTGGCTGCGACCAGCACCGAGAAGTCGACCATCAACACCGGTAAGCTGAACGCTGTTTCCAGCGGTAACCACGGTGATGATTCGGTTCTCGCGGCTCCAGCCGGACCGGCGCCAGTGCCAAAGGCCTGTGCGATCGACGAACCGGATTGCGAAGCTTGCCAATAAGCTGAGCCGATCCCGGGCTTGAACAGCCGGGGTTGTCCCCTATCCCCGATAGACCCTGGCTGC
This sequence comes from Pseudomonas sp. MWU13-2517, assembly GCF_023242545.1. Lineage (NCBI taxonomy): Bacteria > Pseudomonadati > Pseudomonadota > Gammaproteobacteria > Pseudomonadales > Pseudomonadaceae > Pseudomonas > Pseudomonas sp. MWU13-2517. The sequence goes on from NZ_JALMFA010000025.1 coordinate 38,420, forward strand.
AGTTGGGTTTATCGGGGATTTTGTTTTTCGGGCAGGCTGATCAGAACAAGACCGTGGCCGTCCCTGTCTTGGGCACCCCGCCTCGCGCGCGCCACAACTCAATCCGTCCGTCGATCACTGCCATTGAGTGACCGTCATACTCCACCGTTCCCACTCTGCTGCTTCTCAATTCCGTGTCAGACGCGGGCCTGTAACGCCCCTTGAGCCCCAAACGATCCAAACCTTCCCGACTGTCTTCCCCATCGTTCAAGCTGTTCAATGCGGACTGGTAACTGCGCCCGCCAGTGCCATCATTGTTTTCCATTTGAGCCCGCTTAGCGCTCACGGCATACATGAAGTTTGCATCGGTCATCATTTGCGGGTCATCCCCTCTGAAGCGTGCCTCCTTCGCCGCAAGTTGCAGTTCACCTTTGGACAGATGCAGCTTGAAGCCATCACGCATGGTCACGTCATAACCATCGCCACGTTCCTTGACCTCTTTATACACATCGGTAGGCTTCTGGCCGTACTGCATCATCGCTGCCTTTATCGCGGAAACCGTGATGCAATTGCCGTCCGGCCCCTGACTGAATCCACTCCAGATATTGTCCGGTTTTTTCCCTGGGTTGCTGGAGTCCGGCTTGTAGTTGAAATGTTTAGCCCCTTCGGTAATCGGCTTGTTGCTCATTGACTCACTGGGCCCGAAATCGCTTCGAGGCACATTTGGGCCACGGCCGCCGCCAGGCGATGAAGGTGACGGGCTTGGCGGGGCATCATCCGTATCCGGAAACCATTCCCTCAACAATCGTTTGAGAAACTCACGGAACTGTGTGGTCGCCTCTTCGCTCAGTTCGTCAATGAGCGCTTTGAATTTCTCATCACCCAGCTTCTCGCGCACGGCATTGAGTTTATCGCGCACATCCCGGACCGTCTGGGACCTGGAACCTTGCTCAGCGTCAAACAGCTCATTGAGCAACTTCTTGACCGCCCCCGCCTCAACAACAGGCGCGACAGGTGCCGACGCCAATTGCTCCACACCGGGCGTTGAACCCGCACGCCCATATCCGACTCCCGACACACCTGAATTCCACATTCCCAAGCCTCTCCATTGAGTAACTGGCCTACTCAGTGGCGATTCAGGACTCAGGCGTTCCACAACACTCCCTTACAGCTGCGCGAGTGATTTCTCACGCAAAAAAAAGCCCCTCAATCGAGGGGCTTTTTCATAGAGCGCGCCAACCCAGGTACATCACGTCATCTGGATAATGGTCTGCATGATAGTGCTCTGGGTGGAGATGGTCTTGGCGTTCGCCTGATAGTTGCTCTGGGCCTTGATCAGGTCCACCAGCTCGTTGGTCAGGTTGACGTTGGAGCTCTCCAGGGATTTGGACACGATCGAACCCAGGGTACCGGCTTGCGGCGTGTCATAACCTGGCTGGCCCGAGGCGAAGGTCTCTTTCCAGGTCGTGCTGCCAGCGGGTTGCAGGCCTTGCTCGTTGTTGAAGCTGGCCAAGGAGAGCTGGCCGATAGCCTTGCTCTGCTGGTTGCTGAACGTAGCGAACAGCACGCCGTTACCGTCAATGTTCAGGCCGGTGATCTGGCCGGTGGCGTAGCCATCGGTGACCGGGGGGTTACGGTAGGTGGCCGAGTTGTACTGAGTGATGTTAGCCATGTTGATGGCGATCCCAGTCGGGTTGGCCGTCGCGCCGTTTGCCGTCCACACACCATTAGTCACGGTGCCCGGGGTCCAGTTGGCAATGGTCAGCGTAGTGCTGGACGTGCCACCGGTGACAATCCCGGTGAGTTTACCGGAGCCGTCAAAGCTCAATTTCGACGCAACCGGCGGCGTGGAGCCCGTGCCCGTTGGCGCGGTACCGTCAGGGTTACGGCCATCGATCAGGGTGTAGGAGTTCCAGGTGTTGCCGGCCGTCTTCACCAGGTACTGCACCATCGGGTGAGCGTTACCCTGGTTGTCATACAAGGTCGTGGTGTACTGGGTGGTGAAGGTTTCGGACTTGGTTGGATCGAACGGGGTGGCCGTCTGGTCGATCACTGGCGACGACGAGTTCAGGTTGCTTTGGGAGTCCACTTTGGTGGACGCCTTGGGCGGCAGGTTCGACAGGTTCAGTTGAAGGTCGGTCAGGGCGCCCTTGACGATATTGCCATTGGCATCCGCCGCGTAGCCCTGCAAGCGCGACGTACCGGTGTTATTGGTGATGTAGCCGTCCTTATCCGCGCGGAAGGAGCCGTTACGGGTGTATTCCAGCGAACCGTCACTGCCCTTCTGCACAAAGAAGCCGCCGCCCTGGACCGCCATATCCAACAGGCCTCCGCTGCCGACGACATCACCTTGGGTGAACTGCTGGGACACTGCCGCCAGGCTCACACCGCTGCCGATGCTGTTCTGGCCAGTACCCAGCTTGGAGGCTGCGTAGATGTCCGCAAATTCCGCACGCGACGATTTGAAGCCGGTGGTCGCGACGTTGGCGATGTTGTTACCGGTCACGTCCAGCTGTTTGTTGGCCGCATAGAGGCCGCTAAGGCCGATGTTAAAAGACATGTTTCTCTCCCTCTGCCGTATTTAGCCGGCTCTATGTACCGATAGTCTGAATTTGCGACAGCTTGACGCTGCCCATGCCACCTGCAAGGTTCAGCAGCATCTCGCCGCCGGTCTTGCTCAATGTCACGCTGGTCACCGTGGCGGGCAACGAAGTCAACAGGGCAGCCGAGTCACCCTGGTCATTCTTGTAGGTGGCGTTAAAGGTGTAGGTGCCAGCAGGGGCAACCTCACCGTTGTCGTTCTTGCCGTCCCAGATAAAGCTGGCATTCCCGGCACTCTGGGCGCCCATATCAATGGTGCGCACCACGGCTCCGTCCTTGTCAGTGATTTTGACGGAAACGTTACCGGTGGCTGCCGTCACCGCTACCGAGCCGGTCATGCTCTTGCTGGTATCGACGGTGGCTTTGTCGGTCTGGGTGATGATCGAGCGCCCGACCAACGACGATGCCTGCAGCGCTTGCGACGAGCTGAAGTTGCTGGAGATCGCATTCACCGAGTCATTCAGGGTATTGATGCCTTCCAGGCTGCTGAACTGGGCCAATTGCGCCACGAACGCGCCGTTGTCCTGGGGCGACAGTGGGTCTTGGTTTTTCAGTTGGGTCACCAGCAGTTGCAGGAACGCGTCCTTGCCCAGCGACTGATTGCCCGTTGCAGCCTTGGCAGCGCTATCGAGGCTGCTGTTGTTCGTCGCGGTATTGACCTTGGAATTGAACAGGTCCTGAACCGGCGTATTGCCTGAATTAGTGGTATCAACAATGGCCATTATTTGGCGCCCCTTATCACTGACCCAAGGTCAGGACCTTCTGCATCATGGTTTTGGCGGTGTTCATCATTTCCGCATTGGTCTGGAACGAGCGGCTGGCGGAGATCATGTCAGCCATTTCCTCGACCACATTGACGTTGGGGTAGTACACGTAGCCCTTTTCGTTCGCGGCCGGGTGGTTGGGCTCGTAGCGGGCCTCAAGGTTGCTCTGGTCTTCGACCACACCCAGCACCTGCACACCGGAGCCGGCAGCGTCCTGGTTTTGAAACAGCGAATCACTGCCGTTACCCTGGCCACCCTGAAACATAGTGGCGAACACCGGGTGACGGGCGCGATAGGTCTGGTCAATGCTCGAAGACACGGTCTCGGCGTTGGCGATGTTACTGGCGACGGTGTTCAAACGCGTGGTCTGCGCGCTCATGCCACTGCCGGCAATATTGAAAACACTGGACAGGGACATGGCTTATTCTCCACGCAGGGCTGACATCAGCCCTTTGAATTTACTGTTGAGCAGGGTGAAGCTGGCCTGAAAGTTCACCGAGTTCTCGGCATAGGCCGATTGCTCCAACTGGGCGTCGACGGTGTTCTGGTCGATCGACGGTTGCATCGGGGTGCGATACAGCAACGCCTCATCACCACTGCTCAGACCTTGTGCTTCGATATGCCGGCTATTGGTCATATTCAAGGCAAAGGTGCCATTCTTGGTTTTGTCTTGCTGTGCAGCGAGCACAGCAGAGAAATCCAGATCCCGGGCTTTGTAATTCGGGGTGTCGGCGTTGGTAATGTTGTTGGCCAGGACTTCAGCACGCTGGGCGCGGAAGCCCAGGGCTTGTTCGTGAATACCGAGCGCTTTATCGAAGCTGATGCTCATGGCGGAAACCTTTAGGCTGACCTGCTTTTCGTATCTGGGTTATAGCAAGGCTCATGCCAATTCTCCGAACTCCCGTATTTCAAGGGTTTGCGGGATGTTGTCCAGCGGCAATGCCAGAAAAGCGGCAACGGGTTTCCGTGTAGAGCCAGTAAAGCGGCAATGGGGGTTGCCGCTTTGAGGCGAAAAAAAATGGGAGGCCTTTGCGGGGCCTCCCATTTTTATTCAAGGGTGCATCACTTTGCCTGGTAGATGATCCCAGGACTGCATTGCACCATCTGGTAATGATCCGGCAAACCGTTCAACGCTTCCGAGGCCCCGAGGAACAGGTAGCCGCCACGCTTGAGCGTGCCATGGATGCGCAACAGGATGTCTTTCTTCACTTCGGCCGAGAAATAGATCAGCACGTTGCGGCAGAACACCATGTCGAACTTGCCCAGGCTGGCATAACTGTCGAGCAGGTTGAACGAGCGAAACTCCACCCGGTTCTTGATCGGCGGCTTGATCGCCCAACGCCCTGCCCCTTTCGGTTCGAAGTAACGTTGCAGGCGCTCCTGAGAAAGCCCACGGCCCAGAGCCAGGCTGTCGTATTCGCCCGTCTTGCAGTTGGTGAGCATGGTACCGGACAAATCGGTGGCAACAATTTGTGCCCCCGCCTTCAACTGGCCGATGTTGGTTCGCTCAAATTCATCGATGGACATCGAGATCGAATACGGTTCCTGCCCCGACGAACAAGCCGCCGACCAGATGCGCAGGCGCTGGCCCGGACTGGCCTTGATGGCCTCCGGCAGCACTTTGCTCTTGAGTACCTCAAAGGGGTACGTGTCGCGAAACCACAAGGTCTCGTTGGTGGTCATCGCATCGACCACCATTTCCTTGAGCCCACTGCGCGGCTGTCCCTGGATGCGCTGAACCAATTCGCCCAGCGACTTGATACCCTGCTGCTCCATCAGCTTGTTGAGACGGCTGGATACCAGGTACTGCTTGTTTTCACCGAGCAATATGCCACAGGCCTTTTCCAGGAAGACCCGGAACTGTTCGAAATCCAAATTACCCGTAGACAATGATACCGCCTCTTAAATCGTGTGACCGCCAGGGGGGAATGTCCCCCTAGCCATGATCTGCTGCCTTGATCCGGTCGACTACCCGGGATGCCAGGTCATCAGGACGAAATTTGGCCAGGAAGTCATCAGCGCCGACTTTCTTGACCATTGCCTGATTGAATACACCCGACAATGAAGTATGCAGGATGATATGCAATTTTTGCATGCGTGGATCGCTGCGTATTTCAGCCGTGAGGGTATAGCCATCCATTTCCGGCATCTCGATGTCGGAAATCATCATCAGGAATTCCTCCTCCGGCTTCTTGCCCTCATCTACCAGGTTACGCAGGTAATCCAGAGCCTGGCGACCGTCATTGAGCGCCACAACATCTACGCCGACGGTTTGCAGGCAGCGAGTGACCTGCTTGCGCGCGACCGAGGAGTCATCCACGGTCAATACACGCAGGGACACGGCCTTGTGCGCGGTTTCAGCATCCACCACGCCTACCGAGATGGCTTCCGAGGTCGGCGCCACTTCAGCAAGAATTTTTTCCACATCGATGATTTCCACCAATTGGTTATCAACCCGCGTCACTGCCGTGAGGTAGTGATCGCGCCCGGTACCCTTGGGCGGCGGATGGATCTCTTCCCAGTTCATGTTGACGATACGTTCCACCGAGCGCACCAGGAAACCTTGGGTCTTGGTGTTGTATTCCGTGATGATCACGAACGGGCTTCCACGGTCTTGCAAACCAGTGGAGCCCGTAGCCAAGGCCAGGTCAAGAATCGGGATGGTCGCCCCGCGGATATTGGCCACGCCACATACCACCGGACTGGACTTGGGCATGATCGTCAATTTGGGACACTGCAACACTTCCCGCACTTTAAATACATTGATGCCATATAGCTGGGTGCCGTCGAGGCGAAAAAGCAACAACTCCAGGCGATTCTGCCCTACCAGCTGTGTACGCTGGTTTACTGAATCCATTACACCTGCCATGCCTGCACTCCTACGCTAAAACTTTGGGCCATACCTACAGGGCAGAGCGCCCTAACACTAAACGGCACGAGCTTTGCTATTTATTGGCCATGGACATTAAAACGACAGTTTCCCGACACCTTCGCCTTCGCTACCGCAGATTGCTCTGCGTCACGATGGTATTGCTTGCCTTGACGGCAGGCGCCACGGCCCGGGGTGATAACGTCACATTGCCTGATCTACTTATCGGCGTCACGCAGGGCTTTCTTGAGTTCACTGTAGAAGATTATCTGGCAACCACACAAACGCCAGGACGCTACGAGATCCAAGTCAATCAGTTAGACCCTCGCCTACGCATGCCGATGTGCGACAAAGAATTGACTGCAACCTTGGAAAGCCCTGCCCAGCCTATCGGTCGTGTCACGGTCAAAGTACGCTGTGAAGGCACTTCGCCCTGGACCGTGTTCGTGCCGGCTCAAGTCAAATTGTTCCGTGATGTCGTAGTGGTTACGCGCCCGCTGAAGCGGACCGGCATCATCGGTTTCGAAGACGTTGCCCTGCGCGAACGTGATATCAGCCTGATCAACCAGGGGTATCTCACATCGGTAGATCAAGCCATCGGGCAGAAATTGACCCGACCAATGGTCACCGATCAAGTCATCACCTTGGTCCACCTGGAACAGGCCGAGGTGATCCGCAAGGGGGATCAGGTGGTGATTTCCGCCAGCAGCGGCGCACTGACTGTAAAAATGCCGGGGGAAGCACTGTCCAACGGTGGCATGAGCGAGCAGATTCGCGTCAAGAATCTCAACTCCAACCGTGTGATCAAGGCGCAAGTGACGGCGCCGGGACAAGTCGAGGTGGCTTTATAGAGTTCACTGGCATAGGACGCATGCTTTTCCTACACTATGCGCTGAACCTCCGAGCATCGAGATTTATTGTCAATCGCGCCTAAAGTTTATCCGGGTATGGCCGAAAACATGGCAAGCGTCCAAATACCCAGAGGTTTTTTATCATGGTCATTGATTTCAGTCGTTTGAATAACACCCCGGCTTTACCCGGCTCTACGCGCACCGGCGGCGCAAAGGACAGCGTGGAAGCCAAGTCCCAGCCTGCTCCCACCAAGGCAGAGCAGACTGGTGCCAGCCAAAGCGGGGAATCGGTACACCTGAGCAATGAGGCTCAACAGTTGCAGAAGGTCACTGACTCGCTGCGCGATCAACCGGTTGTCAATAAAGCCCGTGTGGCCGAGTTGAAACAGGCTGTCGCCGATGGCAGCTATAAAGTGGACAGCAACCGTGTAGCCAGCAAGCTGCTTAACTTCGAAGCCGAGCGCTAGGCAAAGGCCTGCGCTGGGCTTTTGGACGCTTAAAACCCAAGGCCAGCCATGCACCACGACGAACATTTGCTCCAACTGATCATTGATGATCTAGCGCCGACGCAACATTTGCTCGAGTTGCTCAAAGAAGAATCCCTGGCCCTGTATGGCCGGGATATGCCCTTGCTGGAAGAAATCCTGGCGCGCAAACAATCGCTGATTGTGCTGCTTGAACAACACGGCAAGAAGCGCAGCGAAATTCTTATCAGCCTGGGCCTCCCGGCTGATCACGACGGCCTCGCCCAGCTGGCCAGTCACTCCTCGGTCGGCGACCAACTACTGACGCAGAGCAGTGCGCTCAATCAATTGCTCGCACAATGCCAGGAAGCCAATTTGCTCAACGGTCAGTCGATCCAGCTTCAGCAAGCCACGACCGCCAACCAGTTACGTATACTCCACGGCGGGGAGCCGCCGGCTCTCTACAATGCCCAAGGCTCCACCTCGCGGCTGGTCAAACCGAGCACCCGCAGCCAAGCCTGAGGCCGGTTCACCGCGCGACCTATCCAAGGCACGCCACATACTGGCAAAATGCCCTTTCTTGCGTGTAGTCGTATTTTGTCTGGAGATGGAAGAACCGTGTTCAACGCCCTTAATGCGGAAGATGCCCCGCAGCCACCGAAGGTCCTCACCACGCCTCTGGAAATCGCCGGCACTTTGCGAATGCTGCAGGAAAGCCATGATCCACTGATCATCACCTTCCACGAACGCAGCCAGCGCTTTCAAAGTTACCTGGTAGACGTTGACCGGGACAGCAAGACGCTGGCCCTGGACGAAATGATTCCCCGCGATGGTGAACGCTATCTCGAGAATGGCGAACCCTTCCGCATTGAAGGTTTCCATGACGGAGTGCGGGTTGCCTGGGAAAGCAGTGGTACGCTCGTCATCAGCGAGAAAAGTGGCCACCGCATTTACACCGGCAGCATGCCTGACGAAGTGGTCTACCATCAGCGACGCAATGCCTTCCGCGCAGCGTTGAAGCTGGCGCAGTTGGTGAGTATCGAGCTGGGCGGCGAGAAGCTCAAGGCACCGATCAGTGGCAAGCTGCTGGATATTTCTGCTACCGGCTGCAAGCTGCGCTTTGAAGGCGACATATCCGAGCGCCTGCAACTGGGGCAGGTCTATGACCGTTTCGTCGCCGCCCTGCCCTTTGGCAGCATGAGCACCTCCGTCGAACTGCGTTACCTGCACTTCGAAGACAAGATCAATACCACCTTCGCCGGCGTGCGCTTTCATAACATGAGCGGCCTGGTGCAGCGCCAGGTAGAACGGTTTGTGTACCAGCTACAGCGTGAAGCGCGACGCTTCGACAAGGATGACGATTTTTAAGCTTTGTAAGGCGCGTCAAAAAAACGGGCAGATCCTGAGGGGATCTGCCCGTTTTTACATTCAGGGGCGCGCCTTGCTCAGATGATGAGGGTGATCATCCGGGTCCCGATGCTCCGGCGGAGTATCAGCTGCTACCTCTTCAATCGGTGCTTGCGGACCGGCTTCAGAAACGGGCTCCGCTGCGGCGGTTTGCATCTGCTCCTGCACCACAGCCTCATCGACGCGCGGATCGAGCGCAGCCACCAATGGCGAACTGGACATGCTGTCAGGCATTGCCACGTGATGCAGCGGGGCATCATCAACCTGATGCAGGTTAGTCACTGCCTTCGGCCGGATACGCCAGACCAGAATCAGCGCGCACAGGCTGAAAAACGCGTACAGCATATGGCTGCCGAACACCTTCATCACCACCCCCGCCAATAGCGGCCCGACACTGGCACCAATGCCGTAGGTCACCAGCAGCATAGCTGTCAGCGATACCCGACGATCCCCTTCTACGTGGTCATTGGAAAAGGCCACGGCCAATGGGTACAGGCAGAACTGCACCAACGAACACAAGAATCCCGCTACAAAAAGCACTTCCAACGGTACTTGCGTCATGATCGCCAGCGGTAGAGCAGCCACCGCGAGGCACAAAGCGAAACAGCGAATCAATAATGCGCGGTCATAACGGTCCGATAACCAGCCCAACGGCCACTGCACCACCAGACCGGCAAAAATGCAGCAGCCCATGAACAAACCGACCTGTTCGGTCGTCAACCCCTGCTGGGATGCGTAGAGCGGCGCCAAGCCGTAAAAGGAGCCCACAATCAAGCCTGCTCCCAACACAGTACTCAGCGACTGTGGCACACGCTTGATAAAGAAGCGCGGCTCCATCGGCGCCGGATGTAACGGGGCGGGGTGAATACGCCGAGTCATGGCCACCGGCACCAGGCACAAGGCAAAACACAACGCCACCAACATCAACAGCTCCAGGCCAAGCTGGGGATGCATCACGAGAATCAACTGGCCCAATACCAAGCCCAGGTAGGAAGCGATCATATAACCGCTGAACACCACGCCGCGCTGCTTGGCGTCCGCCTGCTCGTTCAGCCAACTCTCGATGACCATGTACTGACACATCATCCCCAGGCCTACGATCATCCGCAGCACGATCCAGGCCGGCAACCAGTTGATCAGCCCGTGCCCCAGCACGGCAGCACCAACAATTCCGGCGCAGGTGGCATACGCACGAATGTGCCCGACGCGGGCAATCAGGCGATGCCCGATCTTGCCACCCAGCACCAGGCCAAAATAGTTGGCCGCCATTAATGCACCTACCCATAGGCTATCGACATGGTCAGCGGCCAGGCGCAACGCCAGGTAAGTACTGAGCAAGCCGGAGCCGATCAGCATCATCAAGGAGGCGAAATAAAGGGCTCGAAAAGATTTCCAGATTTGGCGCATCGGCGTTCCGAGCGGCTCCTTGCGGTAAGGGATAGGGTTATCGGCATGATAGTCCGGGGTGACTGTGCCCGGACAGGCGGTATGGGCTGTTTCCGTAGATTATTTTGCTTACAAGCTCAGACGCAGCGTCACAGTCTCAAAGGTACATAACGATACTGAAAAATATGCAGCGCACTCTTAGAGTGGAGCTCAGCCGCAAAAATTCAGCGGCGAGGTAGTTGAAGTCCGAAGGCACAGTTGCATTGAAGGCAACC
>NZ_JALMFA010000026.1:0-34211 GCF_023242545.1 Pseudomonas sp. MWU13-2517
CACGGCGACGCGGGCGGAGGCGCCTTCGAGTTCGGCGAGGCCTTCGGCGATGTCGAGTTTGTCCAGGGCGGCCTTGGCGCGCACGATGGCGGCGGAGTCGCTGGCGGTGACGGCGCGGGCTTCGACCGCGGCAGCAGCGCCGGCACCGTCGAGGCGGTCCATGTTGGCTTCGGTGGCGTGGCCGGCGTTGGCGCCTTTGGTGGCTACTTCGCCTTCTTCTTCTTTGTCGAATTCGTCCCAGCTCAGCATGACGTGTCGTCTCCTGCGTGAGGGCTCAAAGTGCCCGTGTGAAACCGGATGGTTGGGTATTCACACGGCCCAGAGGCCGCGGTGGATCTTAAGGAATCGTTTGTTGCAGCTAGCGCACGCATTAAACGGAATAGGGTTACGGGTGCTCTGCGTGAGGCTTGAGGTGCGGAGCCGTGTTTGCTTGCTCCTGCGGGATGCCTCAGGTCTGGCTCTTCATCCTAATGTAAAGGGATATTGCAGGCCCGATTTACCCGCGCATTATAGGGAAAAATTCGGCTTTGTGTTGCGGCGGATGGTCACTTGGGTGCGCCAAAATGACGTGGTTTGCGGCCAAAGCGTGTGTTTGCAAGGCTTTGCCGGGATTGGAATTTTTTGACGGGCGGTGAGAGGTTTTTTGTAAGCAGAGGGCAAGGGTGCGGGGTAGGGCTTTATAAGGTGGGTGTGGCGGCTGATGCCATCGAGAGCAAGCCCCCTCCCGCAGGTTGATTGCGGTGTGCCAGATGCAGGTTCTTGGCCGCAAGAATGATTTCTTGCGGCGACCAAGATCCAGGATTAAATCTTAAAGAACTTATTATCCGTTAGAGCAACCGTTGCCCATGACTTGGTATTGCAGAATATGCCGCTGACCTTGCGAGTCTTCATATTCCATTTGTACCGGTACTACTTGGCAAACTTCCGGGATTTCACTCATGGACAGTACTTTGGCGACGTCCAAGTGCGTGCTGTAAGTGTAATCCTCGACAACCGGGGCGTTCTGGCCGGCCAGTTCGGTCGGGGCCTCATCGGCCAGGGCGGCGGTGGCGCACAAGCTGCTGAGGGCCATGACTATTAAAGCTTTCATTTGTCTATTTACCTTATTGAGGTCGAAGTGGGTCACGGGGCCCTTGTGAGGCCACGTGTGTAACTTAAGGTCGGTAAGTTCGGATTAACGTTGCCTTCGTGGGGGCTGTTGCGTTGTTAATCACTGCTGTGTTGAACACAGCGCCTTGGTTGGCGGAGTTGATTTTAGGCGTGCGGGTTATATTCATATACCCGTGCTTTTGATAAACACTATTGGCGGTTTTTGTAACAATCCCGTGGTAAAGGTTTTTTAACAAACAGGCAAAGCGCCGCAGGCTGCGGGCCAGAGCAGCGTATGGGCATAGCAGGGCAATTTGTAGGGGCTTGTTACTACCATCGTCGAATGGTTCTATAGACCAGCCCCGGCTAAAACAGGGTCATACAAAAACAACGATTGTCACCGAGGTAAGAAAGATGAGTGCGGCTTCCCTGTACCCCGTTCGCCCCGAAGTAGCAGCCAACACGCTGACCGACGAGGCGACCTACAAGGCCATGTACCAGCAGTCGGTGGTCAACCCCGATGGCTTCTGGCGCGAACAAGCCAAGCGCCTTGACTGGGTCAAGCCTTTCACCGCGGTGAAGCAGACCTCTTTCGACGATCACCATGTCGACATCAAATGGTTTGCCGATGGCACCCTGAACGTTTCCTACAACTGCCTGGACCGTCATCTCGCCGAGCGTGGCGACCAGGCCGCGATCATCTGGGAAGGCGATGACCCTTCCGAAAGCCGCACCATCACCTACCGCGAGCTGCATGAAGAAGTCTGCAAGTTCGCCAACGCCCTGCGCGGCCAGGATGTGCACCGCGGCGACGTGGTGACTATCTATATGCCAATGATCCCCGAAGCCGTGGTCGCCATGCTGGCGTGTACCCGCATCGGTGCGATTCATTCCGTGGTATTCGGCGGTTTTTCCCCTGAAGCCCTGGCCGGTCGCATCATCGACTGTCGGTCGAAGGTAGTGATCACTGCCGACGAAGGCATCCGCGCGGGTAAGAAGATTCCGCTGAAGGCCAACGTCGACGACGCCCTGACCAACCCGGAAACCAGCAGCATCCAGAAAGTCATCGTGTGCAAGCGCACCAATGGCGCGATCAAGTGGAACCAGCATCGCGACATCTGGTACGAAGACCTGATGAAAGTGGCGGGGACCGTGTGTGCGCCGAAAGAGATGGGCGCCGAAGAAGCGCTGTTCATCCTCTACACCTCGGGTTCCACCGGTAAGCCCAAGGGTGTGCAGCACACCACCGGTGGCTACCTGCTCTACGCCGCCCTGACCCATGAGCGTGTGTTCGACTACCGCCCGGGCGAAATCTACTGGTGCACCGCCGACGTCGGCTGGGTCACCGGCCACACTTATATTGTCTATGGCCCGTTGGCCAACGGCGCGACCACGCTGCTGTTCGAAGGTGTGCCGAACTACCCGGATATCACCCGGGTGGCGAAGATTGTCGACAAGCACAAGGTCAATATCCTCTACACCGCGCCGACCGCGATCCGCGCAATGATGGCTTCCGGTACCGCCGCGTGCGAAGGCGCTGACGGTAGCAGCTTGCGTCTGCTCGGTTCGGTCGGTGAGCCGATTAACCCTGAAGCGTGGGACTGGTACTACAAGAACGTCGGCCAATCCCGTTGCCCGATCGTCGATACCTGGTGGCAAACCGAGACCGGCGCCACCCTGATGAGCCCGCTGCCGGGCGCCCACGCACTCAAGCCGGGTTCGGCTGCGCGTCCGTTCTTTGGTGTGGTGCCGGCGCTGGTGGACAACCTGGGCAACATCATCGAGGGCGCCGCCGAAGGCAACCTGGTGATCCTCGATTCGTGGCCAGGCCAAGCGCGTACCCTGTACGGCGACCACGACCGTTTCGTCGACACCTACTTCAAGACCTTCCGGGGCATGTACTTCACCGGCGACGGCGCCCGTCGCGATGAAGATGGCTACTGGTGGATCACCGGGCGTGTGGATGACGTGTTGAACGTGTCCGGCCACCGCATGGGGACCGCCGAGATCGAAAGCGCCATGGTCGCGCACCCTAAAGTCGCGGAAGCGGCGGTAGTGGGTGTACCCCATGACATCAAGGGGCAGGGCATCTACGTGTATGTCACCCTCAAAAATGGTGAAGAGCCCAATGAAGCGCTGCGCCTGGAGCTGAAAAACTGGGTGCGCAAGGAGATCGGGCCAATTGCGTCGCCGGACGTGATCCAGTGGGCACCGGGCTTGCCGAAGACGCGCTCGGGGAAAATCATGCGGCGGATTCTGCGCAAGATTGCTACCGCGGAATATGACGGGTTGGGGGACATCTCCACACTGGCAGACCCTGGGGTAGTGGCGCATTTGATTGAAACGCACAAGGCCATGAACGCCGCGTAAGGCGTACAGAGTGTCCAAAGCCCCGTCCGGTGCAAGCCGGGCGGGGCTTTTTAATGACATTTGGAAAACGCCGAGAGCCGGGGTGGAAGGGGGCTCGCTCCCGATAGCGGCGGACCAGTGGGCACCGCCATGACTGACCCACCGCTATCGGAAACCAGCCCCTTCACACATTGAATAGCATTGCAGGGCGGGAATCGTATGGAGGCTGAGGGCTCGTACACCCACCAAGCCAATAAATATCGGTTTCTATCGTAGGACGTTTCTGAATGTTACCGAGCGCCCTGAATGTGTAACCTTGCGCCCAAACATGAGGCAATGTGCTACGCCAACGCCCCGAAAAACCGCGTTTTAGACACCCCAGGAAATAAGATTAAACGCCAGACTTGCCGTGCTAGAAGGGTTTGCGAATAATAGGCCCGCAATTTGCAGCATCAACAGGTTTAATATCTTTTGTCTCTGCATAAAATTCAGGGGCTGTCAATGTGCTGGAACCGCTTTCTCAGTGCTTCTGTAAATTGTTGTCGCATTGAGGAAATATCGGCTTCCGGCCTGTCGTTAGAATGCCGATCACTCGCTCGTCGTCGCAGGTTTATACCGTTGTAGGACGCAGCGCCGCTATTCGGTTTCATTTAAGTCGCATCGTGGGCCACGGCTCATACTGCTTTTTGCCCTATACCGATGGAGTCCCAAGATGAAGAAACTTGTGCTGTTGGGCGCCCTGGCGCTGTCCGTGCTGTCCATGCAGGCTTTCGCTGATGAGAAGCCCCTGAAGATTGGTATCGAAGCGGCTTACCCTCCGTTTGCCTCGAAGGCGCCGGATGGCAGCATCGTGGGTTTTGACTACGACATCGGTAACGCGCTGTGCGCAGAGATGAAGGTCAAGTGCGTCTGGGTCGAGCAAGAATTCGACGGCCTGATCCCTGCGCTGAAAGTGCGCAAGATCGACGCGATCCTGTCGTCCATGTCCATCACCGACGACCGTAAGAAGTCCGTGGATTTCACCAATCGCTACTACCTGAGCCCAGCGCAGCTGGTGATGAAGGAAGGCACCACGGTCAGCGACAGCCTGGATGAATTGAAAGGCAAGAAAATCGGCGTGCAACGCGGTTCGATCCACGATCGCTTCGCCAAGGAAGTCCTGGCCCCTAAAGGCGCCACGGTTGTGCCTTACAGCTCGCAGAACGAAATCTACCTGGACGTGGAAGCAGGTCGCCTCGACGGCACCGTGGCTGACGCCACCCTGCTGCAGGACGGTTTCCTGAAAACCCCGGCCGGTAAAGGCTACGCGTTCGTAGGTCCACAGTTCACCGACGCCAAGTACTTCGGCGACGGCATCGGCATCGCTGTACGCAAAGGCGACAAGGCCGAGCTGGACAAGATCAACGCGGCCATCGCAGCGATCCGTGCCAACGGCGAATACAAGAAAATCCAGGACAAATACTTCGACTTCGATATTTACGGTGCTGACCCTAAGTAACTCGTCGCAGCTGTCTGTCCAGAATGGCGCAAGCAACAGAATTCCTGCGGTTTGCGCCATTTTTTCATCCCCCTTTTCGAGGACCTGAATCATGTTGAAAGGCTACGGGGCCGTCATCCTCGATGGCGCATGGTTGACGCTTCAGCTCGCCTTGTCGTCCATGGCCTTGGCCATTGTTCTGGGTCTGATCGGGGTCGCGTTGCGCCTGTCGCCGGTGCGCTGGTTGGCCTGGCTGGGTGACTTGTACTCCACGGTGATCCGCGGGATCCCCGACCTGGTGCTGATCCTGCTGATTTTCTACGGTGGTCAGGACCTGCTCAACCGCGTCGCGCCGATGCTCGGCTACGACGACTATATCGACTTGAACCCCTTGGCCGCCGGTATCGGCACCCTGGGTTTCATCTTTGGCGCCTACCTCTCGGAAACTTTCCGTGGCGCCTTCATGGCCATTCCCAAGGGCCAGGCCGAGGCTGGTCTGGCCTATGGCATGAGCAGCTTCCAGGTGTTTTTCCGGGTGATGGTGCCGCAGATGATCCGGCTGGCGATCCCCGGGTTCACCAACAACTGGCTGGTACTCACCAAGGCCACCGCGCTGATTTCGGTGGTGGGCCTGCAAGACATGATGTTCAAGGCCAAGCAGGCGGCAGACGCCACCCGCGAACCTTTTACCTTCTTCCTCGCAGTGGCGGCGATGTACCTGGTGATCACCAGCGTATCGTTGCTGGCCTTGCGTCATCTTGAGAAGCGCTACTCGGTAGGCGTAAGGGCGGCTGATCTATGATCTTCGACTACAACGTCATCTGGGACGCCATGCCGCTGTACCTCGGCGGTTTGGTCACCACCCTGAAACTGCTCGCCATCTCGCTGTTTTTCGGCTTGCTTGCCGCCTTGCCCCTGGGCTTGATGCGGGTGTCCAAGCAGCCGATCGTCAACGGTGCGGCGTGGCTCTACACCTACGTCATTCGCGGCACGCCAATGCTGGTGCAGCTGTTCTTGATCTACTACGGCCTGGCGCAATTCGACGCCGTGCGCGAAAGCTTCCTGTGGCCACTGTTGTCCAGTGCCACGTTCTGCGCGTGCCTGGCGTTTGCGATCAACACCAGCGCCTACACCGCCGAAATCATCGCCGGCAGCCTCAAGGCCACGCCCAATGGCGAGATCGAAGCGGCCAGGGCCATGGGCATGTCGCGCTCTAAACTGTACCGCCGCATCCTGCTGCCGTCGGCCCTTCGACGCGCACTGCCGCAGTACAGCAACGAAGTGATCATGATGCTGCAGACCACCAGCCTGGCCTCCATCGTCACCTTGATCGACATCACCGGTGCCGCACGCACGGTGAACGCCCAGTTCTACCTGCCGTTCGAAGCCTATATCACGGCCGGCGCGTTTTACCTGTGCCTGACTTTTATCCTGGTGCGCCTGTTCAAGTTGGCCGAGCGCCGCTGGCTGAGCTACCTGGCTCCACGGAAGCATTGATATGGAACGTATCGATCACCTGTTGCCCTGGGGCCACTTGGGTTGCGAGCGTCAGCTGAGCGTATTCCGTTTCGGCCACGGCGAACGCAAGGCGTATATCCAGGCCAGCCTGCACGCCGACGAGTTGCCGGGAATGCGCGCCGCATGGGAGCTGAAAAAACGCCTGGTCGAGCTGGAGCAGCAGGGCGCCCTCAACGGTGTGATCGAGCTGGTGCCGGTGGCCAATCCGATGGGCCTGGGCCAACTGTTGCAAGGCAGCCACCAGGGCCGTTTCGAAGTGGGCAGCGGCAAGAATTTCAACCGCGATTTCGTCGAATTGAGCGAACCGGTCGCCGCGTTGCTCGCCGGCAAACTGGGGGATGATCCCCACGCCAACGTGCGCATGATCCGTCAGGCGATGACCGATGCACTGAGCGCTCTGCCCGCACCGAGCAGTCAACTGCAAGGCATGCAACGCGTATTGCTCAGCCACGCCTGCACGGCTGATGTGGTCCTGGACCTGCATTGCGATGCGGAGGCGGCGCTGCACATGTACGCGCTGCCGCAGCACTGGCCGCAGTGGCGTTCGTTGTCGGCGCACTTGAATGTGAAAGTCGGCCTGCTGGCCGAGGATTCCGGCGGCAGTTCGTTTGATGAAGCCTGCTCGCTGCCGTGGTTGCGCCTGTCCCGGGCGTTCCCTGAGGCGCAGATCCCGCTGGCGTGCCTGGCGACGACGCTGGAGCTGGGCGGCCAGGCCGATACCGGCCGTGACGAAGCGATTTTCCACGCTGAGGGCATCCTCGCGTTTCTCGCCGAACAGGGCCTGATCAACGGTGAATGGCCTGCGCCACAGTACGAGCCCTGCGAAGGCGTGCCTTTCGAAGGCACCGAGCTGCTGTTCGCCCCCCATGCCGGCGTGATCAGTTACCTGCGTAAAGCCGGCGACTGGGTTGAAACCGGCGAACCGATTTTTGAAGTGATTGATCCCCTGACCGACCGCGTGAGCGTTGTTTGCGCGGGCACGTCCGGGGTGTTGTTTGCCGTTGAACGGCTACGTTATGCCCAAGCGGGTTTCTGGCTGGCCAAGGTGGCGGGGCGCGAAGCGCTGCGTCACGGGCGCTTGCTCAACGACTGACCACCTGTTTTTGTGAGAACCGACCGCATGTACAAACTTGAAGTCCAAGACCTGCATAAACGCTATGGCAGTCATGAAGTGCTCAAAGGTGTGTCCCTGGCCGCCGCGGCCGGTGATGTGATCAGCATCATCGGTTCCAGTGGTTCGGGCAAAAGTACTTTTTTGCGCTGCATCAACCTGCTGGAGCAACCCCACGCCGGCAAGATTCTGCTCAACAATGAAGAGCTGAAGCTGGTCACGGGCAAGGACGGCGCCATGAGGGCCGCCGACCCCAAGCAACTGCAACGCATGCGTTCGCGCCTGTCCATGGTGTTCCAGCATTTCAACCTGTGGTCGCACATGACCGCAATCGAAAACGTGATGGAAGCGCCCGTGCACGTGCTGGGTGTGTCGAAGAAAGAAGCCCGTGAAAAGGCCGAGCACTATTTGGCCAAGGTCGGTGTGGGCCATCGTAAGGATGCGTTCCCTGGCCACATGTCCGGCGGCGAGCAGCAGCGCGTGGCGATTGCCCGTGCCCTGGCCATGGAGCCGGAGGTGATGTTGTTTGACGAGCCGACTTCCGCGCTTGACCCGGAGCTGGTCGGCGAAGTGCTCAAGGTGATGCAGGACCTGGCGCAGGAAGGCCGCACCATGGTGGTGGTGACTCACGAAATGGGCTTTGCCCGTGAGGTGTCGAACCAGTTGGTTTTCCTGCACAAAGGCATCGTCGAAGAGCGCGGCAACCCGCGTGAAGTGTTGGTGAACCCACAGTCGGAACGTTTGCAGCAGTTCCTTTCGGGTAGCTTGAAATAATCAGGACTGCTTTTGTGCACCGCAGTAGTGCATGCTTCACAGTCTCGAGACAGGTCCCAATCTAACTGTGGGAGCGAGCAAGCCCGCTCCCACAGTGAGATCTTCATTGGCTTTAGAGATTTGTGTTGGTTTCCGGGCTAGCATTGGCCCTTGTCTTCATTACCGTTCTTCGCTTCGGATAGCCTTCCATGACCGCCCACAAAATTGGTTTCCTGATTTGGCCCAGCACAAAAGCCCTGACGCTTGCGCTGGCTGAGGAGGCCTTGCGCGTTGCCCAGCGGGTGCACCCGGAGGTGGTCTACGAGCTATCGTTTCTGCTGGCCGAGCCGCAAACCGACGGCGCCTGGCAACTGCCGGGCGAGCCGTGGGCCGGCAAGCTCGAAGGTTTCCAGAAACTCTTCCTGCTGGCGGATGAACCGCCCACCGTGGTCGCCTCGCAACTGAGCACCGCGCTCAAGCAACTTGTGCGGGCCGGCTGCGTGATCGGCGGCTTGTCGGCCGGCGTTTACCCGCTGGCTCAGCTTGGCCTGCTCGATGGCTACCGCGCCGCTGTGCACTGGCGCTGGCAGGATGACTTCGCCGAACGCTTCCCCAAGGTCATTGCCACCAGCCATCTGTTCGACTGGGACCGTGACCGCCTGACTGCCTGTGGCGGCATGTCGGTGCTCGACCTGTTGCTGGCGGTGCTGGCCCGTGACCACGGTGCCGAACTGGCCGGTGCGGTATCCGAGGAACTGGTGGTGGAGCGTATCCGCGAAGGTGGCGAGCGCCAGCGCATTCCGCTGCAAAACCGCCTGGGCTCCAGCCACCCCAAGCTGACCCAGGCTGTTCTGTTGATGGAAGCCAATATTGAAGAGCCGCTGACCACCGACGAAATTGCCCAGCACGTGTGCGTGTCGCGACGACAACTCGAACGCATCTTCAAGCAGTACCTCAATCGCGTCCCCAGCCAGTACTACCTGGAACTGCGCCTGAACAAGGCCCGCCAGATGCTCATGCAAACCAGCAAGTCGATCATCCAGATCGGCCTGTCGTGCGGCTTCTCCTCGGGGCCACACTTCTCCAGCGCCTACCGCAATTTCTTCGGCGCCACCCCGCGCGAAGACCGCAACCAGCGCCGCAGCAGCAGCCCGTTCGAACTGTCCTCGGTGCCCTCCGAGCGCGGGTGACCCCAGTTCACTCCTCCTGGGGTCGTGGTTGCTCCGGTGACAGGGGCATGCCCTGTTCATCCACGGTCGCTGCCTGCACCTGGAAGTCGATGCCGGTGCGCCGGTAATACTCCCTCAGGTACTCCAGGCTCTGCGCCGACCACGGGTTGCCACTCAGATCACTGTCTTCCTCCAGCAACGTCGTGGTGTCGAGCAATTCCGGGCTGATTTCCTCGATCTGGTTATCGCTCAAGTCCAGGGTATGCAGCTCCTTCAAGCGGAAAACCCCCTCAGGCAACGCTCGCAAGCCGGTACTGCGCAGGTGCAGCGACGTCAGGTCGGCCAGGCCGCTGACGTCGGGCGCCTGGTCCAGCGGGTTGTTGCTCAGGTCGAGGAGGTCCAGTTTGGGCAGGTCGCTCAAAGTGCGTGCGGTCGCGGGCGTCAGGCTGATGCCGCATCGGGTCAGTTCCAGGCTGGTCAGTTCGGGCATGCTGAAGATCGACTGAGGCAGGCCACCCAGGGCACATCTGTTCAAGGATAGGGCCTGCAGCCTGGGGAAACAGCGCAACGTGCCGTCGACCGTGGTGGTAGTGCCATTGCCCGTCAGTTCGAACCGCGACACGTGCTCCAGGTTCGCGCTCAGGCGCGGCAGTTCGCCCATCACCGGGGTGTCCAGCGACAGGGCGTGGCTGAAGTCGTCGTGCAGGCTTTCTTCGTCTTCCGGGCTTTCGCGACGCCAGGCCTGCTCCACCAGCACCTTGAAGTTTGCGCGCAGCGTCTGCTCGCGCAGGCGGGTCGCGTCGTCGAGTGGGGTGTCGTCGACCGGGTGTCGCTCGGGCACTTCCAGCACCCACTGATCAAGGTCGGTCGCCAACTGGCGGTACTCGTTTTCCAGGCGCGTCAGCGTCGGGGCGACGGCGTCCATGTCGCCGGGCAGGCGGAACACAAAGCGGTCGGCTTCACCCTCGACCAGCGTCGGGTACAGGCGTTGCACGTGCAGGCGAGCGTCCGGCGGCGCCTCGGCGTGGAAGCTTTCCTGGGTGCTCTGGCAGTACGTCTTGATGCGCTCCAGGGCCGCGCGCGACAGCGGGTTGCCGGACAGATCGAAAGCCCGTGCGACCTCGGGCGGGACTGTAAAGGCTGCGTCGGGCAAGTGCTCGATGGCGTTGCCGCTCAGGTTCACTGCGTTGCGTGGCATGTTCGTCAGCAAGCCCGGCGGTACCTGCGTCAGGCCGGTGTCGTGCAGCAGGATACTGGACAACGCAGGCAGTTGGTCGAAGTCCGGCAGTTCGCCCAGTCGGGGGTTGTGGCTGAGGTCCAGGTATTCCAGGTGTGGCATGTTCTGCAAGGCGGCGCGGCTGCTCGGCGACAGGGTCAGGGAGCAGCGGGGCAGGCCGAGGAAGGTCAGTTTGGAGTGTTCGAACACGCGCGGTGGAATATCCCCCAGCTGAATGTTTTCCAGATCGAGGATATCCAGCGCCGGAAAGCTTTCCAGAAACCCAGCGACCTCCATGGCGCCGCCATTGCCTTGGATGACCAGCGAGCCGACATGCTCGAACCGCGTGCTCAAGCGCGGCAGCTCACCGGCCAGGGTATGGTTGATGTCGAGGGCGCGGATATGCCGGGTCTCCTGCGCGGGGTCGCGGCGCCAGGTTTTTTCCAGCAGCACGTGCACCAGCAGGCGGCGTGCGTGTTCCAGCACGGACAGATCGGGAGTGCCTGACCACGCGCTCAGTTCCTGTTGCAGGGTCTGCAGGTCGCCGGCCAGTCGTGCCAATTCACGTTTACCGGCCTCGATATCACCTGGCAAGCCGTAGATAAAACGATTGATTTCTTCCTTGTCCATGGTGGGGAAAAGCCGCTGAGCGTCCTGTACGTCCACGGGATGAGCATCGGCTTCCCAGTAGGTGTCGTAGCGCTGGTAGTAGGCTTTGATGCGTTCCAGGCTGTCCCGGGACAGCGGGTTATCGGACAAATCATATTTGGTGCTGGTCTGGGGTGGGGTTTCAAACAGCGCCGCAGGCAGGTCGCTGATCTCGTTTGCGCCCAGTAACGCCGCTTCCAATTCCGTGCGCGACAACAAGCCCGCGGGCAGGCGGTCGATGCCGGTTTCGGACAGATCCAGGGCCATCAGGTCGGGCATGGCTTCGACGCTCGGCACCAGGCCCAGAGGGTTGTTGTTCAGCACCAGGGTCTGCAGGCGACTCATGCCCGACAAGCTGGCCTGGCTGGCAGGCGTCAGGCGAATGCCGCAGTTGCTCAGGCCCAGCGTGTTGAGCGCCGGCAGGCTGGCCAGCTGTGGGGGCAGGTTGCCCAAGGGCAGGTCTTTGACTTCCAGGTGACGTAACCGAGGGAAGTGGCTGATAAAGGCTGTGGCCCCCTGAGTATGGGCGCCGCCGCTGATGGACAGCAGCGACACGTGCTCGAAGTTTGCGCTCAACTGCGGCAGCTCGCCGATGATCGGAGACTCCAGGCGCAGCACATGGCCGTCACGGCTGGGGTCTTCGTAATAGTCATCGACCGCCGTCTCGCGATGCCAGCAGCGCATGAGCTGTTCGGCGATACGCCGACGGTTCTGCCGTTCGTAACGTCGCCGGCCTGGAGAGAGCCGCTCGTCGGTGTCGGGATGGCGGGTGGGGATGTCGTGCTGCCAGGTGTGCAGGTCGGTCTCCAGTTGCAGGCGTTCAGCCTCCAGGGCCGTCAGTTGGGCGGATGCTCCGTCGGGCAGGGTTTCCAGGTGAGCGACCAGGGCATTGAGCTGTTGATCATCCAGCGTGGGGTACAACGCCCGGGCGCGTGGGTGCACGGGCGGCTCGCCGGCGGGGCGATAGCCGTCGGTGTTGCACAGGAATTCCAGGGTCTCGACCGGTGGCGTGGCAGGCGGTTCAGTGGTCAGCACTGTGCGCAATTCATTGCGTGTCAGCGGGTTGTCGCGCAGGCGCTGCCTGAGTTCGGCGCCCTGGTGGATCTGCAGTCCCACGGCATCGCGCTGTGCATCGGGCAGGGCGCTCAGCACGGCGTTGTACAGGTCGGTCTCGCCGGACAGCGCACCGGTGTCGTCGTAAGGTATATAGCGGCCCTCTTCGGTGCGCACCAGGGTGCGGCGCAGCGGAGCGTTGTCGGGGCCAACCCGGTTCCAGACCGAACCCTCGGGCGAATCATGGCGGGCCACCAGTTGGATCTGGTCCGACCAGCCCGGCAGCAGCTTCAGTGAGTTGAGGGCCAGGCGTTCGCTGTCGATGTTTGGCGTGGCGTCCAGGTGCTGGCCTTCATAGGCGCGGTTGATGCGCACCTCGGCCACCGCAGCACGGGCCAGGTCGGCCAGACGCTTGGGCGTGCGGCGGGCATCCAGTTGTTCCAGCTCGGCGCCGCTGGCTTGGCGAACCATGTGTTCGGCGACGCTGGCGGGCAGGTCATGGGCAAGGTCCATGACCTGCCGGGCGTGGGGATCGGTGGTGATCTGCGACGGCCCATAGTGCGACTCGAACAGCGCCGGGCGCTCCCGTTCGGCGATATCGGCGAGGGCCGTGCGCAGGCTCCTGGTGCGCGCCTCCAGGCTCAGCTGCGGGTCGCCGCTGCGTTCGCCGAACGGCGTGCGGATTTCTTCCGGGCTCAGGGTTTGCAGCACGGTCTTGAGCAGGTCGCCATTGTTCAGTTGGGCTTCATGGATTTGCACCACCGGCTGGTGGGGGTCGCCGAATTCCCACACTACGTGGCCCTGGGCGTTGAGAAAGCGCAGGGCCTTGGTTTTGGGCCAGTAGCCGAAACTGGTCAGCAATTGCAGTTGTTCCTGCGGGTCGATGGCGTTGTACTGCGCGGGATCGTCGCTGCGCAGGCGCTGGATCAACTGTTGGATCTCACGGTCAATGCGCAGACGGATCAGGCTGTCATCCAGCAGTGGCGGCACCGGTTCGCTGCGCAGGTGCATTTTGCGCAGCGCGCCTTCCTCGACCCCGCTGATGCTCAGTGCCCGTTCGCGGTCGGCTGGGCTCAGGTCCTGCGCGCGGTGGCCCACACGGCGCAACAACGTGTCGCGGTCCCATTGCAAAGGTTGTTCAAGCTCGCTGTGCCAGGCACCGGCCTGGTTGTGACGCAGGTGCGGGCGATAGGCCTCGGGACGTGTCGGATGCTTGATCACATAGTGCCCGTTGCCGGCGGCCTCCACGGCGTAGTACTTGCCTTCAAGGGGCAGGATCAACTCGCCGTGCAGGCTGTGCAGGCCCTGCTCATTCACGCCCTGCATGGGCGCAACCTGGATGTTTTGCTGGTAGGGTGCCAGGTCCGGTTGCCAGTAGCGGCGGCTGCGATCGGCCAGGGTCACCGGCTTGAAGCGGTCCATGAATGCCAGGGTTTCGGCCGATAGCAGTTTGCGCATCTCAGCCAAGGCGATCTGGGGGCCGAGGGCGAATGCGCCCAGTTGCACCAGCGACTGCAATGTCCCCATCAGGTGTGCGAACGCTTGATCAGTGAGGCCCTCGGCCCAGTCGACAACCCCCTCGAAGACTTCATTGAGCAGTTGATAGGCCATGTAGCCCATCATCAATTCGCCCAGCCCCGGAATGAACGGTGTGATCACCAGCAGCGCCGTGTTGAGAATCGACTGAGCCACTTCGACGAACGAATCCCACAATGCCCAGCGCGCTTTGCTGTCGGCGCTGACGCTGGACACCGCGAGCGTGCGCGCATCATTGAGGATCTTGTCGAGCTTGCGTTGATAAAGGTGGCGCCAGGGGTCGCCCTGGATGGGGGTCGAAACAAAGCGCAGCTTGGGGTCGTCGGTGGGGTCATTGCGCCAGGCGCCGTGTTTGTCGCCGGCTTCGGGCGGGTGCCAGGTGAGTGTCGCCAGGCGCTGGCCCAGTCCGGAGAAAAACACCCCGAGCTTTTCATGGGGGACGAAACGGCTGAAAAACACCTGGTACTCGTCGCTGCGCAGTTGGCGGGTGAGCGCCTGTTTGAAGTCCCAGGACGATGGGTATTCCTTGAGGGGGTGTTCGGGGTCGTCCGGTATGTAGGCAACGATGCGCTGGGCGGAGGTTGTGCGCTCAAGGTCGGGGGCGAACAGCAGGATGCCGGTGAGCGCGGTGTCCATCATGCTGAAGTCATGGCACAGCACGGGCTGGCGGCCGATGCGCAAGCGCAGGCGGCCGTCGACCATCGCGTCGATCACCTGGGCGAAGTCTTCCTGCACGTCGCCCTTGATGCGCGCCAGGTGCAAGGCCGTGCGCAGTGCCGCGCGCTGGCTGGCGTCGACCTTGAGGGCCAGGGCGTTACCGGTGGGCGTGTGGGTGAGGCCCAGGACTTTGCGCAGATGCAGGGCGTAGCGCGCGCCGATATCCAACTCGCGACACAGGCGGATAAAGGCGTTGATCGGCATCGCCGCACGCACGGCGGGCAAGGTCTCGAACTGGCCGCTCGGGGACGGGCGGGTGATAAAGGTCGAATGGGGCTCGTAGAAGTCCGGCGCGGCCTCTTTGTAGTCGAAGTTGTGCAGCGCGGCATCGAGCAGCGAGACTGTCCAGGCCCGTGCGCCGCCGGAGCGGATCGGCAGCCACGGCACGGTTTGCGGGATGTAGAGGCGGATGAACACTGCGTCGACATCCAGGTCGACGCCGAAGCGTTGGTTCAACAGGTCTTTGAGCAGGGGCTTGGCGTAGGCCTTGGGGTCTTGCAGGTTCTTGAGTACGTCATCGACGCCGTTTTGCGCGATCCAGTGGTTGGCGTTCCAGCGCTTGAACAGTGCCTTGTGTTCAGTGCTGGCCGAGTGCAGGGCCTTGCCCAGCGCGGGTTTGGCCGCGTTGAACGCCTGGCGCCTGGCAGCGGACGCCTGGCCCAGCCAGTGGGGCAGGGCGTTGTTGAACAACGCGTAATGGCTGTCGGGAGGGGTAGTCATGGGGCTGATCTCTGAGGGGCCATGGAAGCGCATCAGTAAATCAGCCGGTTTTTGATGCTTGCGCCTAGATAGTTAGAGTGTTTGAGCCTGACGCAAACGTGCCCGGCAGTTTAAACTGCGCCATTGCGACGCTATTTGTCGCATTGGCGTAAACCCGCGTAAAACGGGGGTTGGCGCTATAAGAAGTTGTCGCTTGGCGGCAAGGCCGCGCTGAAAACTGTCCTTACAATCCCTGCATCGCCCGCCAGTTCCAGGCAGGCGTTCCTCTTCAGGAGACTCCGATGTCCGTTGAGCAAGCCCCGGTGCAACGTGCCGATTTCGACCAGGTCATGGTGCCTAACTACGCACCCGCCGCATTCATTCCTGTGCGTGGCGAAGGTTCACGCGTGTGGGACCAGGCGGGTCGCGAGCTGATCGACTTTGCCGGTGGCATCGCGGTCAACGTATTGGGCCACGCCCACCCTGCGCTGGTCGGTGCGCTGACCGAACAGGCTAACAAGCTGTGGCATGTCTCCAACGTATTCACCAATGAGCCGGCCCTGCGCCTGGCGCATAAGCTGATCGACGCCACCTTTGCCGAGCGTGTGTTCTTCTGCAACTCCGGCGCCGAGGCCAATGAAGCGGCGTTCAAGCTGGCTCGTCGCGTAGCGTTCGACCGTTTCGGCAGCGAGAAGTACGAGATCATCGCCGCGCTGAACAGCTTCCACGGCCGTACCTTGTTCACCGTTAACGTCGGTGGCCAGTCCAAGTACTCCGATGGTTTCGGTCCCAAGATCACTGGCATTACCCATGTCCCTTATAACGACCTGGCCGCGCTGAAAGCCGCCGTCTCGGACAAGACGTGTGCCGTGGTGCTGGAGCCGATCCAGGGCGAAGGCGGCGTGCTGCCGGCCGAGCTGGCCTACCTGCAAGGCGCGCGTGAGTTGTGCGACGCACACAACGCATTGCTGGTGTTCGACGAAGTGCAAACCGGCATGGGCCGCAGCGGCCATCTGTTCGCCTACCAGCATTACGGCGTGACGCCAGACATCCTCACCAGCGCCAAGAGCCTGGGCGGTGGTTTCCCGATTGCGGCGATGCTCACCACCGAAGCGCTGGCCAAGCACCTGGTGGTCGGCACTCACGGCACTACCTACGGCGGCAACCCGCTGGCATGCGCGGTGGCGGAAGCGGTAATCGATGTGATCAACACCCCGCAAGTCCTCGCCGGCGTCAGCGCCAAGCACGCTCTGTTCAAGACGCGCCTGGAGCAGATCGGCAAGCAGTACGGCATCTTCACCGAAGTGCGTGGCATGGGCCTGCTGATCGGTTGCGTACTGAGTGATGCTTTCAAGGGCAAGGCCAAGGACGTGTTCAACGCGGCCGAGAAAGAAAACCTGATGATCCTGCAAGCTGGCCCTGACGTGGTGCGTTTCGCCCCGAGCCTGGTGGTGGAAGACGCGGATATCAACGAAGGCCTGGACCGTTTTGAGCGTGCAGTGAAGACGTTGACGCAAGCCTGATGGACCATTCGGCGCCTGGCGATCAGGCGCCGAGCAAAATTCTATAGGCCGGACCGAGTCAAATGTGGGAGCTGCTTTTTGTGGCGAGGGAGCTTGCTCCCACTGGAGTGCGAAGCGCTCCCAATATCTTTGGGGCCGCTACGCACTCCAGCGGGAGCAAGCTCCCTCGCCACAAAAGCCGGCTCCCACATTTGGACCTGTGTTGAATCAGGACCTGTCCGGTATTTTTTTCCGTGAGTTTTTCGAGTTAAGGAGTGACACCATGCTGGTGATGCGCCCCGCGCAAATGGCTGATCTGGGCGAGGTACAGCGTCTGGCTGCGGACAGCCCGATTGGTGTCACCTCCTTGCCGGATGATGTGGAACGCCTGAGCGACAAGATCGCCGCCAGCGAAGCGTCCTTCGCGGCCGAGGTGAGTTTCAATGGCGAAGAGAGCTATTTCTTCGTGCTGGAAGACACCGAGACCGGCAAGCTCGCCGGTTGCTCGGCCATCGTCGCCTCGGCGGGCTATTCCGAGCCGTTCTACAGCTTTCGCAATGAAACCTTCGTGCACGCCTCCCGCGAGTTGAAGATCCACAACAAGATCCACGTGCTTTCGCAGTGCCACGACCTCACCGGTAACAGCCTGCTCACCAGTTTCTACGTGGTGCCGGAGCTGGTTGGTTCGCCGTGGTCGGAACTCAATTCCCGTGGTCGCCTGCTGTTCGTTGCCAGCCATCCCGAGCGCTTTGCCGACTCGGTGGTGACCGAGATTGTCGGCTACAGCGACGAGCACGGCGACTCGCCGTTCTGGGACGCCATCGGTCGCAATTTCTTCGACCTCAACTACGCCGCCGCCGAGCGCCTGTGCGGGCTGAAAAGCCGCACCTTCCTTGCCGAGCTGATGCCGCATTACCCGATCTATGTGCCGTTGCTGCCGGACGCAGCCCAGGAAGCCATGGGGCAGGTGCACCCGCGCGCGCAGATCACCTTCGACATCCTGATGCGCGAAGGCTTCGAGACCGATCATTACATCGACATCTTCGACGGTGGCCCGACGCTGCACGCACGGGTTTCGGGCATTCGCTCCATCGCCCAGAGCCGTGTGGTGCCGGTGAAGATCGGCGAGATGGTCAAGGGCGCCGGCCGGCAGTACCTGGTGAGCAACGCGCAATTGCAGGATTACCGCGCCGTGATGCTGGAGTTGGACTACGCGCCCGGCAAGCCAGTGACCCTGGACCTGGCGGCCGCCGAAGCCCTGGGCGTTGGCGAAGGCGCGAGCGTGCGCCTCGTTGCGGTTTGAGAGCCGGTTTAAATAGAGTTTCGCGGGTGGCTGACAACGGCGGCCCGTTCGAGGAGATAGCATGATCGTTCGTCCCGTACGCAGCAGCGATTTACCGGCCCTGATTGATCTGGCACGCAGCACCGGCACCGGGCTCACCACCTTGCCGGCCAACGAAGAACGCCTGACCCATCGGGTTGGCTGGGCGGAAAAAACCTTTCGCGGCGACGCCGGACGCGGGGATGCCGACTACCTGTTCGTGCTGGAAAACGACGAAGGCCGTGTGGTGGGCATTTCCGCCATCGCCGGTGCCGTCGGCCTGCGCGAGCCTTGGTACAACTTTCGGGTGGGCCTGACCGTCAGCGCCTCCCAGGAGTTGAATATCTATCGCGAGATTCCAACGCTGTTCCTGGCCAACGACCTCACCGGTAATTCCGAGCTGTGCTCGCTGTTCCTGCACGCCGATTACCGCACTGGCCTCAACGGCCGCATGCTGGCCAAGGCCCGCCTGCTGTTTATCGCGGAGTTCCCGCAACTGTTTGGCAACAAGATCATCGCCGAGATGCGTGGCGTGTCCAACGAAGCCGGGCGTTCGCCGTTCTGGGAGAGTCTGGGCCGTCATTTCTTCAAGATGGAGTTCAGCCAGGCCGACTACCTTACCGGCGTGGGCAACAAGGCGTTTATTGCTGAGCTGATGCCGAAGTTTCCGCTGTACAGCTGCTTCCTGTCCGAAGACGCGCGCAATGTGATCGGCAAGGTCCACCCGGATACCGAGCCGGCACTGAGCATGCTCAAGAGCGAAGGTTTCAGCTACCAGGGTTACGTCGACATCTTCGACGCCGGCCCGGCGGTGGAGTGTGAAACCAGCAAGATCCGTGCTGTGCGTGACAGTCAGTCACTGGTTTTGGCCATCGGCACGCCGGGGGACGACGCCACGCCTTTCCTGATTCATAACCGCAAACGCGAGGATTGCCGCATTACGGCCGCACCGGCAAGGCTGGCGGCAGGCACCCTGGTGGTCGATCCACAGACCGCCAAACGCCTGCAATTGGTGGTGGGTGATCAAGTGCGTGCCGTACCGTTGTCCGCTGCTCGGGAGTCGAAATAATGAATTCGCTGTATATCGCAGGTAGCTGGCTCGCTGGCCGAGGTGAACTGTTTGAGTCGCGCAACCCGGTAACCCAGCAAGTACTGTGGGCCGGCAATGGCGCCACCGTCGAACAGGTAGAGTCTGCGGTGCAGGCTGCGCGCCAGGCATTTCCAGCCTGGGCCAAGCGCCCGCTGGAAGAGCGCATCAGCGTGCTGGAAACTTTCGCAGCGACCCTGAAAAAGCGTGCCGATGAAATCGCCCGCTGCATCGGTGAAGAAACCGGCAAACCACTGTGGGAGTCGGCTACCGAAGTCACCAGCATGGCCAACAAGATTGCGATTTCGGTGCAAAGCTACCGCGAACGTACCGGCGAGAAGAGCGGCCCCCTGGGCGATGCCACTGCTGTGTTGCGCCACAAACCACACGGTGTGGTGGCGGTGTTCGGCCCTTACAACTTCCCCGGCCACTTGCCGAACGGGCATATCGTCCCGGCCTTGCTGGCGGGTAATACCGTGCTGTTCAAGCCCAGCGAGCTGACCCCGAAAGTCGCCGAGCTGACCGTGCAGTGCTGGATTGAAGCCGGTTTGCCGGCGGGCGTGCTCAACCTGCTGCAGGGCGCTCGGGAAACGGGTATCGCCTTGGCTGCCAACCCGGGGATCGATGGTTTGTTCTTCACCGGTTCCAGCCGTACCGGCAACCACTTGCACCAGCAATTCTCCGGGCGCCCGGACAAGATCCTGGCGCTGGAGATGGGCGGCAATAACCCGCTGGTGGTGGACGAGGTGGCCGATGTGGATGCGGCGGTCTACACCATTATCCAGTCGGCGTTTATCTCCGCCGGTCAGCGCTGCACGTGTGCCCGCCGCTTGCTGGTGCCCGAAGGTGCCTGGGGCGATGCGCTGCTGGCGCGCCTGGTGGCGGTCACGTCGACCATTGAAGTCGGCCCGTTCGACCAGCAACCGGCACCGTTCATGGGTTCGGTGATTTCCCTTGGCGCGGCCAAAGCGTTGATGGACGCCCAAGAACTGATGTTGGCCAATGGCGCCGTGGCGTTGTTGGAAATGACCCAGCCGCGGGAGCAGGCTGCCTTGCTGACGCCGGGCATCATCGACGTGACCGCAGTGACCGAACGCGCGGATGAAGAACTGTTCGGCCCGCTGTTGCAGGTGATTCGCTACGCTGATTTTGCCGGGGCGATTGCCGAGGCCAACAACACCCAGTACGGCCTGGCCGCTGGCTTGCTGTCGGACTCCGAAGCGCGTTACCAGCAGTTCTGGCTGGAAAGCCGCGCGGGTATCGTCAACTGGAACAAACAACTGACCGGCGCTGCGAGTACCGCGCCGTTTGGTGGCGTCGGGGCGTCGGGCAACCATCGCGCCAGTGCGTATTACGCGGCGGATTACTGCGCGTACCCGGTGGCGTCGCTGGAAACCCCGAGCCTGGTGGTCCCCGCAACACTGACCCCCGGCATTACGCTGATCTAAATGCAGGAGCGGGCCCCTGTGGAGGCGGGCTTGCTCACGAAAGCGGTGGTTCAGTCGCTGGATGTATTGGCGAACGCACCGTCTTCGCGAGCAAGCCCGTGCCATACAAGCCTGCCCCGCAGTTGATTTGTGGTGTATTCAAGTAATCTGATGCCTATAAAAACAGATGTTCGTGGAGCCTCGCCGATGAAATCCTATGAAGTCAATTTTGACGGTCTAGTGGGGCCGACCCATAACTACGGCGGTTTGTCCTACGGCAACGTCGCGTCCCAGAGTAACAGCCAGCAGTCTTCGAACCCGAAGGAAGCGGCGTTGCAGGGCCTGCAGAAAATGAAGGCCCTGATGGACATGGGGTTTGTGCAAGGCGTGCTCGCGCCACAGGAACGCCCCGACGTGGCGGCCCTGCGCAGCCTTGGCTTCAGCGGCACCGACGCGCAAGTGATCCAGCAAGCGGCCAAGCAGGCCATGCCGCTGTTGGTGGCGAGCTGCTCTGCGTCGAGCATGTGGGTGGCCAACGCGGCTACCGTCAGCCCGAGCGCCGACACGGCGGATGGCCGCGTGCATTTCACCGCCGCCAACCTCAACTGCAAATACCACCGCAGCATCGAGCACCCGACCACCAGCCGCGTGCTGGGGGCCATGTTTGCAGATGGGAAACACTTCGCCCACCACGCGGCGTTGCCGGCGGTGGCGCAGTTCGGCGACGAGGGCGCGGCCAACCACACGCGTTTCTGCCGCGCGTACGGCGAGGCTGGCGTTGAGTTTTTTGTGTTTGGCCGCAGTGCGTTCGACACCCGTTACCCGGCGCCGCAGAAGTACCCGGCGCGCCAGACCCTCGAAGCATCCCAAGCCGTTGCACGCCTGCACGGCCTGAGCGATGACGGTGTGGTCTACGCCCAGCAGAACCCGGCGGTGATCGATGCCGGTGTGTTCCATAACGATGTGATCGCGGTGGGCAACGGTGAGGTGCTGTTCTATCACGAAGACGCGTTCCTCAATACCGAACAGATGCTGGCGGAGTTGCAAGCCAAGTTGGGCAAGCTGGGTGGCAACTTCCAGTCGGTGTGCGTACCGCGTGCCCAGGTCAGCGTTGAGGATGCTGTGCGCTCCTACCTGTTCAACAGCCAATTGCTGACCCGCGCCGACGGCTCGATGCTGCTGATCGTGCCGGAAGAATGCCGCGCCAACGAACGCGTCTGGCAGTACCTGCAAGGCTTGATCACGTCCGGTGGGTTGATCCGCGAAGTCAAAGTCTTCGACCTCAAGCAAAGCATGCAGAACGGCGGTGGCCCGGCGTGCCTGCGCTTGCGCGTCGCCTTGAATGAAACGGAGCTGGCAGCGGTGAATCCAGGCGTTATCATGACCGCGCCGCTGTACGACACGCTGACCCAATGGGTTGACAGGCACTACCGCGACAGCCTGCGTGAAACCGACCTGGCTGACCCGCAATTGCTGCTTGAGTGCCGGACGGCACTGGATGAACTGACGCAAATCCTTAAACTGGGCTCGGTTTATCCTTTCCAGATCAATTAACGCCGCACGACCGAGAGTTATTTATGACCACCGACACCCTGAAACTGATCCTTGAAGACACCGACGGCACTCAGCTGGAGACCTCCTGCACCCGCGTTGCCGTGGTGTGGCAGGGCAAGGAGATCTGGATCCAGCACGACGGCCGTGGCCAACTGCTGATCGGTGTAGATGTGGAAGAAGGCGACGCCGAGTACGCCAACCTGCTGATGCGCCCACTGGCCACCAACCTGATGAGCCTGCAACTGGAAATGGAGCCGGCCGACGTTGAGGGTGATGATGACGATCACGTCCACGGCCCAGGCTGCAACCACTAAGGAAGCTGCGTATGCTCGCCCTCGGCAAACTGCTTGAACTGACCCTCGCCGGTCGCGAACCGGCGCAAAAAATTCAACTGACTGTCGACGGCGTGCAGATGCGCTGGCTCAGCGAAGGCGCACTTGAAGTCCGCCCGCCTGAAGCGAAGGACAATGGCAGCGACCTGCTGCTGTCGTCCGGCATCCATGGCAACGAAACCGCGCCGATCGAACTGCTCGACCGCCTGTTGCATGGCATCGCCCGTGGGGAGATCAAGCCCCGCACCCGCATTCTGTTCCTGTTCGGCAACCCCGAGGCCATGCGCCGCGGCGAGCGTTACCTCGAACTGGACATCAACCGGCTGTTCAACGGCCGTCATGAAAAAAATATCGGCCCTGAAGCCATGCGTGCCGCCGAGCTTGAGCAACTGGCCCGCAGCTTCTTCAGCCAGCCCGGCCGTTCGCGCCTGCATTACGATTTGCATACGGCCATTCGGGGTTCGAAGATCGAGCAATTTGCCCTGTACCCCTGGAAGGAAGGACGCCAGCATTCGCGCCGTGAGCTGGAGCGCCTGCGCGCGGCCGGCATGGAAGCGGTGCTGATGCAGAACAAGACCTCGATTACCTTCTCTGCTTTTACCTATGAGCAATTGGACGCCGAGGCCTTCACCCTGGAGCTGGGCAAGGCGCGGCCGTTCGGGCAGAACGACGGTGTGGATGTGTCGCGTCTGGAAACTCGCCTCAAGCACATCATCGAAGGCACCGAGCCCGCGACTGACAGCCTGGACGGCCTCAAACTGTTCGCCGTTGCACGCGAAGTGATCAAGCACAGCGATGCCTTCCTGCTGCACCTGCCGGCGGACGTGGAAAACTTTTCGGAATTGGAAAAGGGCTACCTGTTGGCCGAAGACGTGGCCAAGACCCGCTGGGTGATCGAGGAGGAGGGTGCACGTATCATCTTCCCCAACCCAAAGGTGAAGAATGGCTTGCGAGCGGGGATATTGATTGTGCCGACCACGGATGCGGGCCTGGTATAGGGCCTAAGGCTTGCGAGGATCCCAATGCGGGAGGAACAGCGCCCTCCCACGTTGGTTTTGCGCTGATACTTAGACTGCTACCGCACGCGGCTCGCTGCGACGGATCGCACGCACCTTGTGCAGGGTGTCGGCGCACGTGCGCGCAGCTTCCTGGCCTTTATGCACAAAGTGATCATGGAAGAATGCATGATGCTCGCTGCCCGCATGGAAGTGATGTGGGGTCAGGGATACCGAGAACACCGGTACTTCGGTTTCCAGCTGTACTTGCATCAGGCCGCTGACCACGGATTGGGCGACGAATTCGTGACGGTAGATGCCGCCGTCCACCACCAGCGCGGCGGCAACGATACCGGCATAACGGCCGGTCTTGGCCAGCAGCTTGGCGTGCAGGGGCATTTCAAAGGCGCCGCCGACTTCGAAGAAATCGATGTCCGATTCCTGGTAGCCCTGGGCGATGATTTCGGCAAGGAAACCTTTACGGCTCTGGTCGACAATATCCTTGTGCCAGCAGGCTTGGATAAACGCGATACGCTCGCCGTGATGGTTTTTGCTTTTGCTGTCGATTGCGGTGGGTTGCATGTTCTGACTCCTGTTTAAGAAAAAAACAGGGCGTTATGAATCGAATGGGATTTAAGGGTGCGCAACGCTGTGTCCATGCAGGCATGAAATCAGCGGACGGCCCTTAGGTGCCAATCCCGTTCTCTCTTCATCCGGACTATGACCGTCGGCCCCGGGATCACACCGGGTCTGCTGACCTTGTCGCCGTCCTGCGTTAGCAGTTCGAGGCGTCAAGCGCTCGCGGGCTATGCACATTGCGCGCAATTACCGCCGGTGGGGAATTGCACCCCGCCCTGAGAACGTTGCCGCCAGAACCCTGGCGGCGGAGAGTTTTTAACACGGTTTTTCAAAAACTGCACGACCGCCGTATCGATAAGCTATATCGGTTTGTTTGGTTGGTATTCATTTGAATACACATAGGGCTTGATATCTCGCGGCTTTGCCCGCAGTAATCGTCTTCAAAGGGAACTTACCCAATCTCTCAGAGGCCAGTTTCATGTCCGTGATCGACCTGCGCAGCGACACCGTGACCCAACCCACCCCCGGCATGCTGGATGCGATGGCTAATGCGGCCAGTGGTGACGACGTCTACGGCGAAGACCCGAGCGTCAACCACCTGGAAGCCGAGCTGGCCAAGCGCCTGGGCTTTGCCAGCGCACTGTTCGTGCCTACTGGCACCATGAGCAACTTGCTGGCACTGATGGCTCATTGTGAGCGCGGTGAGGAATACATCGTTGGTCAGCAGGCCCACACTTACAAATACGAAGGCGGTGGTGCGGCCGTGTTGGGTTCGATCCAACCGCAGCCGCTGGAGGTGCAGGCGGACGGCTCCCTGGATCTGGATCACGTACTGGCGGCGATCAAACCCGACGATTTCCACTTCGCCCGCACACGCTTGCTGGCGCTGGAAAACACGATGCAGGGCAAGGTTCTGCCGCTGGAATACTTGGCGAAGGCGCGCGCGTTCACCCGTGAGCATGGTTTGTCCTTGCATCTGGACGGGGCGCGGATCTACAACGCGGCGGTCAAGCTGGGTGTGGATGCGCGGGACATTGCCCAGTATTTCGATTCGGTCTCGGTATGCCTGTCCAAGGGGCTGGGGGCGCCAATCGGTTCGGTGTTGTGCGGCTCAACAGCGTTGATCGCCAAGGCGCGGCGTTTGCGCAAGATGGTCGGCGGCGGCATGCGTCAGGCGGGTTCCCTGGCGGCGGCAGGGCTGTATGCGCTGGATCATCAGGTGCAGCGCCTGGCCGACGACCACGCCAATGCCCTGTGGCTGGGCGATGAGCTGCGCAAAGCCGGCTATGAGGTGGAGCCGGTACAGACCAATATGGTTTACGTGCAGATCGGCGGGCGGGCCCAGGCCCTGAGGGACTTCGCCGCCGGACGTGGGATCAAGCTGGTCGCCGCGCCGCGCCTGCGCATGGTCACTCATCTGGATGTCAGCCGGGCGCAGTTGGAGCAAGTCGTGCAGACATTCGTCGAGTTTTCCCGAAAATGACAGTGCAGACTGTCTAATTGAGCGTTTCTATCGCATAAACACGCTGTACCACCGGCAAAGGGCCGATATAATGCGGCCCTTTGCCGTCGCTCCGTCTGATGATGTTGCGCACTGGCCTTTGGCCGCAGACTCCGTGGAAGAACCTAATGAAAAGCGCAGAAATCCGTGAAGCCTTCCTTCGCTTCTTCGAAGAGCAAGGTCACACCCGTGTAGCCTCCAGCTCCTTGATCCCTGGCAACGACCCCACCCTGCTGTTCACCAACGCGGGGATGAACCAGTTCAAGGACTGCTTCCTGGGCCAGGAGAAGCGCGCCTATACCCGCGCCACCAGCAGCCAGAAATGCGTACGTGCCGGCGGTAAGAACAGTGACCTGGAAAACGTGGGTTACACCGCTCGCCACCACACATTCTTCGAAATGTTGGGCAACTTCAGCTTCGGTGACTATTTCAAGAAAGATGCGATCACTTTCGCCTGGACCTTCCTCACCGGTGTGTTGAAGCTGCCCAAGGAAAAGCTCTGGGTCACCGTCTACGCCACAGACGACGAAGCCTACGATATCTGGACCAAAGAAGTCGGTGTGCCCGTCGAGCGCATGATCCGCATCGGCGACAACAAGGGCGCGCCTTACGCGTCCGATAACTTCTGGACCATGGGCGATACTGGCCCGTGCGGCCCTTGCACCGAGATTTTCTATGATCACGGCGCCGACATCTGGGGCGGCCCGCCGGGCTCGCCGGAAGAAGACGGCGACCGTTACATCGAGATCTGGAACAACGTGTTCATGCAGTTCAACCGCACCGCCGATGGCGTGTTGCATCCGCTGCCGGCACCGTCGGTGGATACTGGCATGGGCCTGGAGCGGATCAGTGCGGTGATGCAGCACGTTCACTCCAACTATGAAATCGACCTGTTCACCAATCTGTTGAGCGCGTCGGCTGCGGCGATTGGCTGCGCCAATGAAAACCAATCTTCGCTCAAGGTCGTATCGGACCACATCCGCTCTTGCGGCTTCCTGATCGCCGACGGTGTGCTGCCGTCGAACGAAGGCCGTGGCTATGTGCTGCGCCGTATCATCCGGCGTGCCTGCCGCCACGGTAACAAGCTGGGTGCCACCGGCAGCTTCTTCTACAAGATTGTGGCAGCGCTGGTCGCCGAGATGGGCGACG
Organism: Pseudomonas sp. MWU13-2517; assembly: GCF_023242545.1. NCBI lineage: Bacteria > Pseudomonadati > Pseudomonadota > Gammaproteobacteria > Pseudomonadales > Pseudomonadaceae > Pseudomonas > Pseudomonas sp. MWU13-2517. The sequence goes on from NZ_JALMFA010000026.1 coordinate 26,783, forward strand.
CCTTCCCGGAACTGAAGCAGCAGCAGGAAAACATCGAGCGCGTGCTCAAGGCAGAGGAAGAACAATTCTCCAAGACCCTGGAGCATGGCCTGAAGATTCTGGAGCAGGACCTGGCTGAGCTCAAAGGTACTGTGGTGCCGGGCGATGTCGTATTCAAACTGTACGATACCTATGGCTTCCCGATGGACCTGACCGCCGACATCGCCCGTGAGCGCGAGTTGACCATCGATGAAGCCGGCTTCGAGCGCGAGATGGAAGCCCAGCGCGTGCGCGCGCGTTCCGCCAGCTCCTTTGGCCTGGACTACAACACCTTGGTCAAGGTGGACGTGCCTACCGAGTTCGTCGGCTACGGCGCTACCGTCGGTTCGGCCAAGATCGTCGCCATCTATAAAGACGGCAAATCGGTCGACGTGTTGAATGAAGGCGAAGCAGCGGTCGTGGTTCTGGATCAGACGCCGTTCTACGCCGAGTCCGGTGGGCAGGTGGGTGACTGTGGTTTCCTGAGTTCGACATCGGGTCGCTTTGAAGTGCGCGACACCACCAAGACCGGCGGGGCTTTCCTGCACCACGGTGTGCTGGTGCTGGGTAACTTGACGGTCGGTGCGCCGGTCGATACCCAGGTCGATGCTGACGTGCGCCATGCTACCGCACTGAACCACTCGGCCACTCACTTGCTGCATGCGGCATTGCGTCAGGTGCTGGGCGAGCACGTTCAGCAGAAAGGTTCGTTGGTCGACAGTCAGCGCCTGCGCTTCGACTTCAGCCACTTCGAAGCGATCAAGCCTGAGCAGATCAAGGCACTGGAAGATATCGTCAATGCGCAAGTGCGCAAGAACACTCCGGTCGAGACTGAAGAAACCGACATCGACACGGCCAAGGCCAAAGGCGCCATGGCTCTGTTCGGCGAGAAGTACGGCGACAGCGTGCGTGTACTGAGCATGGGCGGCGACTTCTCGGTGGAGCTGTGCGGCGGTATCCACGCCAACCGTACCGGCGATATCGGCCTGCTGAAAATCATCAGTGAAGGCGGTGTGGCGTCCGGTGTGCGTCGTATCGAGGCGGTGACCGGTGCTGCGGCCCTGGCCTACCTCAATGCGGCCGAAGAACAACTCAAGGAAGCGGCGAGCCTGGTCAAGGGCAGCCGCGACAACCTGATCGACAAACTGTCCGCCGTCCTGGAGCGCAACCGCGCGCTGGAGAAACAGCTGGAGCAGTTGCAAGCCAAGGCAGCCAGCGCGGCGGGTGACGATTTGTCCGCTTCCGCGTTGGACGTCAAGGGTGTGAAAGTGCTGGCTGCGCGTCTGGACGGCCAGGACGGCAAGGCGCTGTTGGCCTTGGTCGATCAGTTGAAGAACAAGCTCGGCCACGCAGTGATCCTGCTCGGCGGTGTCCATGAGGATAAGGTCGTTCTGGTTGCTGGTGTAACCAAAGACCTGACTGGCCAACTCAAGGCCGGTGATTTGATGAAACAAGCCGCTGCGGCAGTGGGCGGGAAGGGCGGTGGTCGTCCGGACATGGCGCAAGGCGGTGGTGTCGATGCCGGCAGCCTGGACGCGGCCCTGGCCCTGACCGTACCGTTTGTCGAGGCCGGTATTTAAGGCGCCGTCAATGAGCCCGTGGCCTGGTCACGGGCTCGCTGAGGTGCTGGAAAATTTGTTTATTGGGCGCCCCTTTACGGGCTGAGGCGGCTTAGAAATGGCTTTGATCGTACAGAAATTCGGAGGCACCTCGGTCGGCTCTGTCGAAAGAATCGAGCAGGTCGCCGACAAGGTTAAGAAATTCCGCGATGCCGGGGATGACCTGGTAGTGGTGCTGTCGGCCATGAGCGGCGAGACCAATCGCCTGATCGATCTGGCCAAGGCAATCAGCGGTGATCAACAGCCGCTGCCGCGTGAGCTGGATGTGATCGTGTCTACCGGCGAGCAGGTGACTATTGCATTGCTGGCCATGGCGCTGAACAAGCGTGGCGTGCCGGCGGTGTCCTACACTGGCAGCCAAGTGCGCATCCTGACGGACAGTGCACATACCAAGGCGCGCATTCTGCAAATTGATGATCAGAAAATCCGTACTGATCTGAAGGCTGGGCGCGTGGTAGTTGTAGCGGGCTTTCAGGGTGTGGACGAGCAGGGCAATATCACCACCCTGGGGCGTGGCGGTTCGGACACCACTGGCGTGGCACTGGCGGCGGCCCTCAAGGCTGATGAATGCCAGATCTACACCGATGTGGATGGTGTCTATACCACTGACCCGCGTGTGGTGTCGGTGGCGCAGCGCCTGGAGAAGATCACCTTTGAAGAGATGCTGGAAATGGCCAGTCTCGGTTCCAAGGTGTTGCAGATCCGTGCGGTAGAGTTCGCCGGCAAGTACAACGTTCCGCTGCGCGTATTGCACAGCTTCAAAGAGGGTCCGGGCACCCTCATTACTATTGATGAAGAGGAATCCATGGAACAGCCGATCATTTCCGGCATCGCTTTTAATCGCGATGAAGCCAAGCTGACGATCCGTGGCGTGCCGGATACCCCGGGCGTGGCCTTCAAGATCCTCGGCCCTATCAGTAGCGCCAACATTGAAGTCGACATGATCGTGCAGAACGTTTCGCACGATAACACCACCGACTTCACCTTCACCGTGCACCGTAACGAGTACGATGCGGCGGAGCGTATCCTGCAGAACACCGCGAGCGAGATTGGCGCCCGTGAAGTGGTCGGCGATACCAAGATTGCCAAAGTGTCGATCGTGGGTGTGGGCATGCGTTCCCATGCCGGCGTCGCCAGCCGGATGTTCGAAGCCCTGGCCAAGGAAAGCATCAACATCCAGATGATCTCCACCTCGGAAATCAAGGTCTCGGTGGTGATCGAAGAGAAGTACCTGGAACTGGCTGTACGCGCGTTGCATACCGCCTTTGAGCTGGACGCTCCGGCCCGACAGGGCGAGTGACAGGTGATGCCAGGAAGGCGCGGTTTACCGCGCCTTTCATTTTTTTGTAGGGCGCATGTTCTTTTGCGTGGGCTCGACAATACTTAGGCGGTAGGGCTATGGCCATCGGGTTGTAGGCCGAAGGCCTTTTTTTTGCAGACTGTTGTTCCTGAACTGAAATGCGTGAGGTGAAAGATATGTTGATTCTGACTCGTCGTTGCGCAGAAAGCCTGATTATCGGTGATGGCGAAATCACCGTTACCGTGCTCGGCGTCAAAGGCAATCAAGTGCGTATCGGGGTTAATGCTCCGAAAGAGGTGGCGGTCCACCGCGAGGAAATCTACCTGCGGATCAAGAAAGAGAAGGACGAAGAACCAAGCCTTTAATTTTTATCGTTTTTTATGTTTGCAAACGGGGATGAACGTGGTTAATATACGCCCCGTGTTGCGGAGAGCTGGCCGAGTGGCCGAAGGCGCTCCCCTGCTAAGGGAGTACACCTCAAAAGGGTGTCGGGGGTTCGAATCCCCCGTTCTCCGCCATTATTTGCTTAGTACGTTGCAATCTGGTTTTTTCGGTAAGTTGTTGAAAATACTCGAAAAAATAGCTTTACATAGAGATTGAACGGCCTATAATGCGCGGCAACAAATGCACTCGTAGCTCAGCTGGATAGAGTACTCGGCTACGAACCGAGCGGTCACAGGTTCGAATCCTGTCGAGTGCACCATTTAAGAGTCAGTTGCAGCAATGCAGGTGGCTCGGCTTCAACCAGTTGTGACCTGGTATAAAAACACAATTTGCACTCGTAGCTCAGCTGGATAGAGTACTCGGCTACGAACCGAGCGGTCACAGGTTCGAATCCTGTCGAGTGCACCATACAAACAAAAAGCCCGCCTAGTGCGGGCTTTTTGCCGTCTGGCGTTTGTGCAGGGCTCTTTATCTTTTTCTCCTGCTTCATGTGTTTTCCTTTCGGGCTGCGTCGTCGCATTTCATAGGTGCTGCCAATCTGAGCTTTGGCTTGCAAGCGCTTGTTCTTTCCAGTTTTTTAACGTTAAAAGCGCGCGCAGCGTGTATCATTGCGCCCGTCAGCCCCGCCGGGGCTTGTGGAATACCTCCATGGACTTACCCAGTAGTTACTCAGTACCCCGCTTTACCAATCATGAATTGACTGATTGATCCTTCCGGCGTGCCCCGCTGCTGGGAGTGGAGTTCGCCTATGACCGAAGTAGAAGTAAAGAAAACACAAGAAAGCCTGCAGGATCGCCTGGCTCAAGTCATCGAGCTGCTGCAGCGCCAGCGCGTGGTTGAAGACCTCACGCATCGCCAGGAAGGTCCGCATCACGACCGCGTCGAAAACCTGGTCCACAGGCAAAATCTCGTCGAGTTGCAACGCAAGCTCGATGACCTGCACTCTGCCGACGTTGCTTATATCCTCGAAGCTTTGCCGCTGGATGATCGACTGACGCTCTGGCAGTTGGTCAAAGCCGACCGCGACGGTGACATCCTCCTCGAAGTGTCCGACTCGGTTCGTGAAACCCTGATCGCCGATATGGACGATCACGAGCTCTTGGCTGCGGCCAGGGAGATGGATGCCGACGAGCTGGCTGACCTGGCCCCGGAGCTTCCACGTGATGTTGTCCATGAGCTGATGGAGGCACTCGACGGTCAGCAGCGTGAGCGCGTTCGTTCTGCGTTGTCTTACGACGACGACCAGGTCGGCGCTTTGATGGACTTCGAGATGGTCACCATCCGCGAAGACGTCAGCCTGGAAGTGGTACTGCGTTATCTGCGTCGTTTGAAAGAGCTGCCAGGCCATACTGATAAGCTGTTTGTCGTGGATTACGAAGGTATCCTCAAGGGCGTGCTGCCGATAAAGCGCCTGCTGGTCAACGACCCGGAGAAGAAAGTTGCCGATGTAATGGCCAGCGATCCGGTGAGTTTTCACCCCGACGAAGACGCCTATGATGCCGCTCAAGCATTTGAGCGTTACGACTTGATTTCTGCTCCGGTAGTCGACAAGAACGGCAAGCTGATCGGTCGTCTGACTATCGACGAAATGGTTGACCTGATTCGTGAGGAAAGTGAAACCGAAGTTCTCAACATGGCGGGTCTGCGTGAGGAGGAAGATATTTTCGCTTCGGTCTGGCGCTCCTTGCGTAACCGTTGGGCATGGCTCGCCATCAACCTGATTACCGCTTTCATTGCTTCCCGAGTGATTGGGTTGTTCGAGGGGTCGATCGAGAAGCTGGTGGCTCTGGCTGCGTTGATGCCGATTGTTGCGGGCATCGGTGGTAACTCCGGCAACCAGACTATCACCATGATCGTGCGCGCTATGGCGCTTGACCAGGTGAACACCGGTAATACCTCGCGCCTTATGCGCAAGGAGCTGGCGGTGGCGCTGATTAACGGAGTGGTGTGGGGTGGGGTGATCGGTATTGTGGCCTACCTGCTTTATGGCAGTTGGTCGCTCGGCGTGGTGATGACGGCTGCCATGACCCTCAACTTGCTGCTGGCAGCTCTGATGGGCGTGCTGATCCCTATGACGTTGGCGCGCCTGGGGCGCGACCCGGCGATGGGAGCCAGTGTGATGATTACTGCCATGACCGACAGTGGTGGTTTCTTCATCTTCTTGGGTCTGGCAACGATCTTCCTGCTCTGACTTCTTTTCCAGGTGGGAGCAATTCTGCTCCCATCGTTCTGTATTGCCTTCCCAAATTTCGCACAAAAAAAAGCCAGCACTTGGCTGGCTTCGGCTTTCAGTGGTGAATCAATTAGCTTCTGCGGCTGCCTCAACGTCATGTGCGATGAGCGAGACGAGAGCATTTTGCTGACGGTGGGAGAGCTGACGAAAACGCTGCAGCAGTTCGCGTTCGTGCAGTGACAGCTCGGGGCTGTCCAGGCGCATGCTCAACTCTTCACCCAGTGCACCTTCCTGAATAAGGCTCTGCTCCAGGCGTGCGATGATTTCAGAGTTCATGCTGCGGTGATGATTGCGAGCCACCTCGGCAATGCGTTCCCGCATTCCGTCTGGCAGACGTACGACGAACTTGTCAGCCGTACGGCTGGAATAAATTGCCTGTTTCAATGGGCGCATATATTTAACCGGTTAGTTCAGAGGAGCGGTTTCTGGAATTGGCCGCAAGATGAGTGTTAAGACAAGACTCACGACCAAAGTTCAACCCGAATTGCAAAGAGGCCGCATCATGCCTCAGATTTGACGTTTACTTGGCGTCAATTCTGTGACAAATATTGAACCGCCTACAGGCTTTATGCCAGCACTCATTTGCATTTCTGCGGACTGGTTGGAAAAAATTTCACGTGGGATCTGAGTCTCTGATCGACGCGCAAGCCCAGTGCGCACGTGGGTTGAGGGCGCACATCCTATAGCAATATGGCATTTTGCCCTCAATCTTAAGACTAGTGGCAGTTTGTCTATTCGCTAGCTTCAGGCGACGTAAGGTAAAGCGGGTGTGCCAGTGCAGTCTCGGGTCGAATTTGATCCGATGGCTCACGCTCAATGGCGGGTGTGGGCTGACGGGTAAACGCGGCGCTGGCAGTCCATCCTATGACTGAGTCGTAGGCGGAGAAGGGCTGCAGTAAGCATCAAGCAAAGAAATAACGCTGGCTTGGGCGTGTTGCTACCTTAGAAAACCCAGTGTTGGGATGCGGCGGTATCCTGAGTGCCTTCAGCCGTGTGAGTGAGAGCGGGTGGGGTGGCGGTCATTACGGCCAGTTGTGGGCGCTGTTGAAGATGGTGCGGGGTCGATTGGTTGATCTGCGCCGTGTCTTGGGCATTGGTAGATTGGACATGAAAAAAAACCAGTGCGGCCAATGCCATACTGTTCAGGACTAACAGGGCTGCGCTGTTCATTTTCATTTCCTCCGCCGATAGTTTTGCAGGACTGGCCTTTGAGGATAAATGTTGCAGATGTCGTGCCAATCATTTACTTCAATAAAATCAATAGGTTAAGTGATTTATGAGGCCTGTTTCGTTGCAATCTGCAATGAAGGCGTTTTTTGGATAATGCAATTTGCATGATCTCATTTGCAGCCCTGATTTGCGGGGTTAGGTCATGTTGTGTTGTACAAGGGAAGGCCTACATTCAAAAAGCCTAAGGACGACATGACAAAATTTGTCCTGGCCGTTACCATGCACGCCGTCTGTCGGTAGGCACTCAGCCTGGCGATGTTCATTTGTCCCAGTAGCTCAATTGGATAGAGCATCCCCCTCCTAAGGGGAAGGTTGGCCGTTCGAACCGGCCCTGGGACACCATCCTATACGCTGAAGTATCAGTCTTAGATATTTCACTGAGTTATGCGTCAGCCTCGCTTTCCTTTTCTCGTCTTGCTCGCACTCTAGTGTTTCCGGCTGCCTTCAGAGGTATGAGTCAGCTGTATGCTTAGCCGTGTTGAAGCGTGTTTGCTGAAAGCTGTTTCTCTTCTCTATATAGAAGGCTTGGCGTGTAGGATAAAAATTCATTTTATCGAATTAAGTGCTTGACGCCTCTGCTGGTGT
>NZ_JALMFA010000027.1:0-28672 GCF_023242545.1 Pseudomonas sp. MWU13-2517
GAAAGGCGCCCTTTGTCGTTATGGGGTTTATTGCAGTCCCGCACCACGCAACCCCGCCAGGATGTCGCGATCCAGCATGCTCACCCACCGGTTGTAGTTGCGATGGATCTTGCCGTCCTTGTAGCCCAGGTCGCGGCTGTCGCGGTAGGTGATGGCGTAGCTGTTGCGCGTGTAGCGGACGTCGATTTCCGCGTGGAACTGGTTACGCACGGTGATCTCGGCCTGCACCAACTGTGGGCTCAGGCGCTGCACCGTCCATTCGCGCTTTTGCAGGGCGTTGACGATTACCTGTTTGACTTGTTCTTCGCTGACCTGGGTGCCGGCTGGCAAGTCGTGCTGGGTGTTGAGGACCGGTTTGCTGGTGCAACCGGCGGTGGTCAGCAGGGCCAGGGTGATCAGGGTGGCGCGTAGCAGGGAGGGCATTCCGTTTTCTCCAATCGATTAAAAAGTCAGGACCAGCGGCGAAAGATCAGCGACGTGTTGACACCGCCAAAGGCAAAGTTGTTGTTCATCACGTAGTCGTGGTGCATCTCGCGAAAGCCACCTTGCAGGTAATCCAGCTCGCCGCATTGCGGGTCGACGGCGTCCAGGTTGAAGGTGTGTACGTACTGGTCGCGGTTCATCATCTCGATGCTGAACCAGGACTCCAGCGCGCCGCAGGCGCCCAGGGTGTGGCCCAGGAAGCTTTTCTGCGAGCTGATAGGCATGCGGCTGCCGAACAGGCTGCTGATGGCCAGGGTCTCGGCGATGTCACCTTGGTCGGTGGCCGTGCCGTGGCCGTTGACGTAGCCGATGGCATTCGGAGTGAGCCCGGCATCTTCCAGGGCCAGTTCCATGGCGCGGCGCATGGTTTTCTGTTCCGGGCGAGTGGTGTGCTGGCCGTCGGCATTGCTGCCGAAGCCGACGATTTCGGCGTGGATGTGCGCCCCTCGCGCCAAGGCGTGCTGCAATTCTTCCAGCACCAGCATGCCGCCGCCTTCGCCGATCACCAGGCCGTCGCGGCCACTGTCATAAGGGCGCGGGCTGGTCTGCGGTGCATCGTTCTTCAGGCTGGTGGCGTAGAGCGCGTCGAACACCATCGCCTCGGTGGGGCACAGTTCTTCGGCGCCGCCGGCGAGCATCAGCGGCAGGCGCCCGAACTTGATCGCTTCATAGGCGTAACCAATACCCTGGCTGCCGCTGGTGCAGGCGCTCGACGTGGGGATCAACCGCCCGGTCAGGCCAAAGAAGATGCTGATATTCGCCGCTGTGGTGTGGGGCATCATGCGCACGTAGGAGTTGGCATTCAGCCCTTCGGCCACAGAGTTGAGCAGCATATTGCCGAATGCCTTGATCTCGTCGGTGCTACCGGTGGAGGAGCCGCAGGCCACGCCCATGCGCCCGTCCTTGATCGACTCGTCGCCGAGCAAACCGGCGTCCTTCAATGCCTGTTCGGCTGCCCACACCGCCAGGCGCGAGACGCGGCCCATGCTGCGCAATTGCTTGCGCGTCCAGTGGGCGGGCACGACGAAATCGTCAATCGGCCCGGCCAGGCGCGTATTCAATTCGCTGAAGCGGTCCCACTCATCCATGCGCCGGATGCCGCTGCGGTTGGCGCGGAAGTTGGCCGAAATAGTGTCCCAATCGCTACCCAGGGAGGTCATGCCGGCCATGCCGGTAACGACGACGCGCTTCATCAGCACAGGCCTCCATTTACCGCCAGCACCTGGCGAGTGATGTAGCCGGCTTCGGCCGACATCAGGAAATTCACCGCACCGGCGACTTCTTCCGGGGTACCCATGCGCTGCGCAGGGATCATCTTCATCAGCTCTTCAACCGGCACGTTTTCATCGAGCATCGCGGTGTCGATCAGGCCGGGAGCTACACAGTTGACGGTGATCTTGCGCTTGCCCAGCTCGATGGCCAGCGCCTTGGCTGCGCCGATCAGGCCGGCTTTGGAGGCGCTGTAGTTGACCTGGCCACGGTTACCGATGAGCCCCGATACCGAAGTGATACACACGATACGCCCGGCCGCACGACGGCGGATCATCGGCATCATCACCGGATGCAGTACGTTGTAGAACCCGTCGAGGTTGGTGCGCATCACTACGTCCCAATCGTCTTCGGACAAGGCCGGGAACGCCCCGTCGCGTGTCACGCCGGCGTTGAGTACCACGCCGTAATAGGCACCATGCCGCTCCACGTCGGCTTCCAGGATTTGCTTGCAAAGCGCGCGGTCCGCCACATCGAACTGCAGCACCCGCGCCTTGCGGCCCAGCGCTTCGATTTCGACCTGCACCGCATCGGCTTCGGCACGCCCGCTGCGGCAATGCAGCACAATGTCATGCCCGGCCTGGGCCAGGCGCAAGGCAATGGCGCGGCCGATGCCACGGCTGGAGCCGGTGACCAGTACGGATTCAGTCATGGCGTTTCGTCCTTAGATTCATCTAAATAGTTGGCCGCCTGGGGCGGTCGAAATACATTCAAGCGGGCACTGGCCTGGATACCGTCGCCGGTCAGGTGGCATTCGAATACCCCCATGCCGTTATCGTCTTCCAGTGAACGCAGGCCATGGATGCGCAGCTCGGCGCCTGCCGGAAAGTGCTCCACGTTGCACTCGAACTTACGTGTGCCCAACAGGAAGCCCAGCTCCACGGCTTCGCCCTTCTGGCGCGCGCGGCAACCGGCATAGGCGGCGACGCTCTGTGCCATCAGCTCAATACCGACCCAGGCCGGCAGGCTGCCGTCCGGGCGACTGAACAAGCCATCGGGCTTGACGCTGACGCGGGTGTGAATCTGCTCTTCATCGAACGACAGCACCTGGTCGATCAGGATCATGTCGCCCGCATGGGGCAGCAGTTCGGCGAGTGGCCAATCGATCATGGGGCCTCTGCGATTATCAAGCTGATGTTATTGCCGCCGAAGGCAAACGAGTTGCTCATCAGGCAGCGCTTTTTCAAAGTGTCGCCCGCTTTGGCCCATTGCAAGGCCGGCAATGCAGGGTCGGCCTGGCCGTCCCACACATGCGGTGGCACGGCATCGTGGGTCAGGCTCAGCCAACAGAACGCGGCTTCCAATGCACCGGCTGCACCGAGGGTGTGGCCGCTCATGGGTTTGGTCGACGAACAGGCCACGCCTTGGGGAAACAGGCTGGCCACGGCCAGGCTTTCCATGGCGTCATTGTGTTGGGTGGCAGTGCCATGCAGGTTCAGGTAGCCGATCTGTTCAGGCGCCAGTTTCGCACTGGCCAGGGCTTTGCGCATGGCTTGCAGCGCACCTTTGCCGGAGGGCTCGGGCGCAGAAATATGGTGGGCGTCACAGCTGGCGCCGCTGCCAATCAACGCGATGGGCGCCGGCGTGCGACTCATCAGAAACAGCACCGCCGCTTCGCCGATATTGATGCCATTACGGTTGCGCGAAAACGGATTGCAACGTTCGCTCGACACTGCTTCCAGCGCGGTGAAACCGTTGAGCGTCAGCTTGCACAAGCTGTCTACGCCGCCGCAGATCACCGCATCGCACACGCCCAGATCGAGCAGCCGCTGGGCACTCGCCAACGCACGGGCACTGGAGGTGCAGGCGGTGGAAATCACATAGGCCGGGCCGCTGAGCTGCAACCAGTCGGCGAGGAAGTTCGCCGGCGCGCTGAGTTCCTGCTGCTGGTAGTCATAATCGCCGGGGAATTGCCGATTGCTCAGGTAATGCGCGATGCCGCGGCTGGCCTCGTCGATGCCCGAAGTGCTGGTGCCCAACACAATACCCACGCGTGACGCGCCGTAGGTGTGGATCGCCTGGCGAATCTCTTTTTCAATTTGCAGCGCCGCTTCCAGCAGCAGTTGGTTATTGCGGCTGCTCTGCGCGCTCAGCGCTGCAGGCATGCGCGCCAACTCACCCTGTACACCGGCCACCGGCAGCACGCGATCCGGCACCCAGCCGCTCTCGGCGCGCATGCCCGAGCAGTCGCCGGCAAACAGGCTGCGGCTGACTTCGGCCTGGCCACGCCCCAGCGCACAGATGACGCCGAGTGCATTCAGATAGGCCGTCATCGACCCACTCCAAGCGGCGTGATGCGATAACTCAACGGCTGCCCGCTCATATTCACACTGAACACCTCGGAAGACTGATACACGATCTGCCAATGCCCCGGCAGCGTGCGTGTCAGGTCCATCGCTTGGGCGCCTGGGTATAACGCGGGCACGTCGTCGGCCGAAGTCAGGGCAAACAGCAGCGCAGCGAACAGTTCCCGCGCCTGAGGGTTGGGCGGCAGCAGACCATCGGCTTGCCATTGGCCATTGACCAGCTTTTGCCGGGCCTGGGGAATGCCCAGCGGGTCCATCAACGACCAGCGAATCGCGCCGCCTTCACGCTGGATCACCAGCAGCCAATCCTGGGTCTGGCCGTCCGCGCGGCGTTGTGCATGCAGTTGCATCGGCAGGCTCAGCGCCGGGGTTTTCGTGGGCAGCGGCGGCTGGCTGGCGCAGGCGCCCAGCAGCAACAGGCAACCGATCAGCAACAGGCGGATCATGGGGCGGCACTCGCTAAGGGTTTACGCGCGACGCAGTTGACCAGGGTTTCCTCGCGCTGGCCCACAGGCGGCGGATTGCGCAGGCCCCAGCGCTCGAGCAAGCCGAAATCGCTGGCGCGACTCCACCATAAATACGGGTACGAGACGTTCTGCGGACCAAATTCAAAGCCCTGCTCGCGGAGCATCTCCAGGTATTCTTCGGCGCTCTTCTGCACGTGCATCGGGTGGCGGAAAAGCCAGCGGATCACCCAGGTATCGATATAGGCTTCGGTGGACTCGGCAAACAGCAAATAGCCTCCGGGCTTGAGTACCCGATAGAACTCTTTGAGTGCGCGATGTTGTTCGACCAGATGATGGAAGGTCTGGTGGCAGAACAGGATGTCGACGCTTTCGTCCGGCACCTGCAAGGTCGCGCAGTCGCTGCCGATCAGTTCCACTGCCATGCCCTGGCGTGCGGCTTCGGCCTGGCTCAGTGCCAGGCTGTGGGGGTCGGCGTCCAGGCCGATCAAGCGCTCAGGCGCAAACACCTGCTGCAAATAGCGAAACGACCTACCCTGGCCGCAACCCGCGTCCAGCAACACCGGCGCCACCGGCAATGGTTCGCTGAACAAGCTGCGCAGGTCGTTGATCGCCACGCGCAACACATGGTGCTGCCAGGTGTGGCTGCGCAGGAACCAGAAACCGAACCGGGTTTCTTCGACGTAGTTCTTACTCAGGTACTGGGTGGTCATACCGTTTCACTCGCACAAATTTCCGACAACATCCGCAATCGCCGCTTGGGTTCGCTGACAAACGGGTTACGTTCATCCCAGGCATAACCGGCGAGGATCGCGCTGATCATCCGGCGGATCTCGGGTGAACTGCCCGGATGGAAGATCACGTCCTGGAACGTCCCCGCATACCAGCCTTCGACGTAGCAACGGAAGGTATCGACACCGCGTTTCAGCGGCTCGGCAAACTCGGTTTGCCAGTCCACGCTTTCGCCCTGCAGTTGGCGATGCAGCACGCCGGCCGCCATGCTCGCCGAACGCATGGCAATGGTCACGCCCGAGGAGAACACCGGGTCGAGGAACTCCGCCGCGTTGCCCAACAGCGCAAAGCCCGGTCCGTGCAGGGTTTTGACGTTGGCCGCATAACCGCCGATGGTGCGCGCCGGCGTGTCCCAGACGGCGTTTTGCAGTACCGCGCTCAGGCTCGGGGTGTCGTCGATGAAGCTGCGCAGGCAAGCGTCTAGGTCGCTGTCGCGGCCGTCAAAATGTTCTTTGGCCGCCACTACACCCACCGAACAACGTCCGTCGCTGAATGGGATGGTCCAGAACCAGATGTCGCGCTTCGTCGGGTGGGAGGTCACGAGGATTTTGCTGCGGTCGAAACCCGGGTGCGTGATACGGTCTTCGACGTGAGTGAATACCGCCTGGCGCAACGGGAAATTCGAGGGTGCCTCCAGCGCCAGCAAACGCGGCAACACCCGACCATAACCGCTGGCATCCAGCACGAACTTGGCCTTGATGTGGTACTCGCTGCCGTTCTCCCGGCGGATATGCAGGTAGCGGCACTCGCCGCTCAAGTCCACACCCGCGACGGTTTCGCCGTAGCGGATGTCCACGCCTTGCAGTGCGGCCTGATCGGCCAGCAACTTGTCGAACTCGCCGCGCTGCACCTGGAAGGTGGTCGGCTTGCCGTTGCTGAACGTGTCGCCGAAGTCAAACGCGCTATAGCGCTCGCCCCAGGCGAACGCCGCACCGGTTTTCACCTGGAAACCCGCCGCTTGCACGGCATCGAGCATGCCGGCTTCTTCGATAAAGTCGATGCAGTGGGACAACAGGCTTTCGCCAATGGAGAACCGCGGGAAATGCTGGCGCTCGATGATCAATACATCATGCCCGTTGCGTTTTAACAGCGCGGCAGCGATAGCCCCGGATGGCCCTGCACCGATCACCACCACCTGGCGACGTTCCATTTCAACTATTGGCACGAGAGCTCCTTGCCACTTTGGCGATCACGGTATTCATGAGGCATGTCTCTGTTGCCCGGCCCAGGGCGCCAGCATAAAACTGAACGCCAGGCCCAGGCTGACCGACAGGCCGAAATTGCTCACAGCCGGTGTACTCGACACCGCCAGCAGGCCGAACGACAACCAGGTCGTCAGTGCTGCCAGCAGCGTCCCCAGAAGGCTCACGGCCGCGCCGCCGATCTGCTCGCGCATGAGGATGGCGTAATCGACGCTGATGGCTGTGACCAGCAGCAGGCCGAACAGGCTGAACAAGGTCAACGGCTGGCCCAGCCAACCGAGGCTGGCGAGGCTGCACAGGGCCGCCAGCAACGGCAGAGCGACGATGCGCAAGGCGCCGCCGAAACCGAACGGCAAGATCAGCAGCAACACGATCAGCACACACGACATCAGCTTCAATTCCGCGGCGCTGACCTGCGTGTCGGCGAACACCCGGTTCAAGTCACCCAGGCGGTCCACCAACTGCACACCGGGCAAATCCAGTGCCTGTACGCGCAGCAACGCCGGGTTGTTCAAGCCTTGCAGGCTGACCATCGCCGCCACGCCGCCGTCCACCTGGCCCAGCCACAGCGTGCGCCAGGGTTCGGCCAGCGGGCCTTTCAGCGCGGCGTCGATGTCTTCGGTTGGTAACGCCTGCAACTGCGCGACTTCAGCCTGCAGGGCGCTCGCCGGTATTGCGAGGTCCAGCAGCGGTTGCCAGTGCTGTGCCAGGTTGTTCAATCCGTCACGCAGCTGTTGCTGTTCGGCGGGCAGGCTGACCAGTTGATTGAGCGCCAGGTAACCCTGCAGCTTGTTCATGTTCACCAGTTGGTCCAGGCGCTGGCCCAGTGCGGCCTGGCGTTCGAGCAACTGCTGCTGGTTCTCCGCCCGCACCAGGAAGAACTGGCTGGTCGGCTGAAAACCGGTGATGCGCGCCACGGCCTGGGCTTCCTGCAGCAATTGCGGCGGTGCGCCGATCCACTGGCGGATATCGTTCTTGGTGTTCAGGTGCCATAGGCCGCCTGCGCAAAACAGCAACAGCAATGCCAGCAGCACCGGGCTCGGCACGCGCTTGAGCAGCGCCGTACGCACTTGCCACAACCCCTCAGCAATACGCAGCGGCCACTGCGCGGGGCGCAGTTCCACACCCTTGAGCAGCGCCGGCAGCAGGCACACGGCCGACAGATACGCGCCCACCAGCCCAGCGGCGGAGAACACCGCGATTTGCGTCAGGGCAGGGAACGGCGTCCAGGCCAGCGCCAGGTAGCCGATGCAACTGGTGGCCAGGCTCAGGCTCAGCCCGGGCAGGGTGATGCGTAACGCCGGCCAACTGCGCCACGGGCTCATGCTCCAGCTTTTCGACAGGTAGTGCAGGGGGTAATCCACTGCCACACCAATCAGGCTGGAGCCCAGTACCAACGTCATCACATGCATATGGCCGAACAGCGCCACACAGGCCACCGCGCCAAACAGCATGCCTGCCAGCACCGGGACAAACGCCAGCAGCACGCGCCAACGGCGGAACGCCAGCAACAGCAACAACAGGATGCCGAGGGTGGCGCCGCCGCCGACCCAGGTGATTTCCCGCGTGGCTTGTTGCTGCCCATTGGCCGCATACAGCAGGCCGCTGGCGGCGAGCAGTTGCGCGCCGTGTTCGCCGGCCTGTGTACGGCTGGCCTTGAGCAGGTCCGCCACTTGCAGCGGTAGTTTCATATCGAAGGCATTGCCGGTGGTACGCGCCCGCAGCAACACCCAGCTTTTACCGTCGGCATCGGCGATCAGCGCACCGCTGCCGATATCCAGCTGCACCGAACCGTGTTGCGGCTGGCTGCTCTGGATGCGCCCGGTCAGGCCCAGCCAGTCATCCTGGCTCGGCACCAGGCTGAACCCGGTGAAAGGGTCGAACAACGCTTGCACGCGCTGTTGGATAAACGCGTCGGGATGTTCGATCAGTTGTTCGCGGTCCTTGGCCGAGAGCATTGCCAGCCGCCCGCGCAGTAACTGTTCGCGCAGTGCCGGCAAGTCGGCTTGCAGGTTCCACTGCACCTTTTCAAACAGGCCGCTGGCCTGCCAGCGCTCGCCCAGTTGCTGCGCCACGCTTACCGCTTGCTGGCGGTCGGTGTGCCCCACCAGCACCAGCATCTCGCGGTTCAACGGTTCCTGCATGCGCTGCTCGGCTTGCAGTTCCAGGGCATCCGGCGTGTTGCCCGGCACCAACTCCATCAGGTTGGCCGACAGTGGCGCACCCTGGCGCCACTGCCAGCCGGCCACGGCCAGTACGGCCACCAGCAGGATCAGGAACAGGCGTGGCAGCAGGCGCTCACTGGGCAAAGTCGTGTTGCTCCGCGTCAGTCAGGGGCCGGTTTGCCGTGCTGTCCTGCATGCGCAGCACGGTGCTGTCGCCCTGGGTTTCGAGCAATTGAATGGTTTGCACCAATTCGCCGCCGTCGATATTGATCTGTGTGAACACCTGCTTGAGCAGTAACGAGCGTGGAACCAGCGTCAGCTTCCACTGGTTGGCTTCGCCTTGCAGTTGCAGCTCAAAGTCGCGCTGCAAACCACTGCTGTCGCCCTGGAGCACCGCGAGAAACAAGCGGTTCTGTTCGGCACCGGCGCTCTTGTTCGGCAGCAGTTGCCAGCCGCCGGCGTCGCGCCGGGCGATGCCCTGGGCGCTGATGCGGTAGTCCTGTTGCAACGGAGTTTTGAGCAGCCACAGCAGGCCGTGGTCTTTGGCCAGCACGAAAGTGCCTTTGCTGACCAAGGGCTGGGGCAGGGCGCGCAGGTGTTTTTCCTGGATGAAGTTGCCGTGGATCACCGACGGTTTTGCCAACTGCTCGCTTAGCTGCTGCAGGTCAAAAGCATGAGCACTCAGACTTAGCAGCAACCCAACCCCTGTAGGAGCGAGCTTGCTCGCGAAAAACCTGAGGGCGCGGCGCAGTATCAGGCAGCCCGCATTCACGTTGACGATTTTCGCCGGCAAGCCGGCTCCTGCAGGGGATCTCATTGCAGTGCCCTTTCGACGGCGTCGGTGAAGACTTTGGGCGAGGCCAATTGCATCTCGCGGCTGGCGATTTCCACCGCCACCTGCACGGTGCTGGCGCGAGTCAGGCGCTCGCCGCTGGCCAGGTCGGTAATCAGGTAGTTGACCTTCAAGCGGTTCTCCCATTCCACGAGGCTGGCGCGCACATTGATGGTCTGGCCAAAGGTAGCGCCGCGTACGTAGCGCAGTTGCATGTCGATCACCGGCCAGGCGTAGCCCGAGGCCTGCATCTGCGTGTAGTTGTGGCCAAGCTTGTCCAGCAACGCACAGCGCGCCACTTCCAGGTACTTCACGTAATGCCCGTGCCACACCACGTGCATGGTGTCGATGTCGAAAAACGGCACGAGGATTTCAGTGTCGCAATGCAATACGCCCGGGCTACGCATGCAACCTCCAGTGTTGCTCGGCGATACGCTTGAGGCACAGGCGCAGTTCGCCTTCCAGGGCACGGTCCTCGATGACCGGCGGGAAGTCTTTGGCCAGTTCCTCGTGCATGGCGGCCAGGGCCGGTGGCAGCGGTCGTGCATCCTCGGCCTGGGCGCGCAGCCACACCCCCTGGTTGGCGGCGAGCAAGGTGGCGGCAGCCACTTGTTCGGTCAGTTCCAGCACGCGGATCGCATCGCGGGCGGCGATGGTGCCCATGCTCACTTTGTCCTGGTTGTGGCACTCGGTGGAGCGCGAGAACACGCTGGCCGGCATGGTGTTTTTCAGCGCTTCGGCGGTCCAGGCGCTCGTGCCGATCTGCACGGCCTTGAACCCGTGGTTGATCATGGCGCGGTCCGCCGGCGCGCCGGACAGGTTGCTCGGCAGGCCATGGTTGTAACGCACGTCCACCAGCAGCGCGAGCTGGCGGTCGAGCAGGTCGGCGACGTTGGCCACCAGGGTCTTGAGGCTGTCCATGGCGAAGGCGATATGCCCTCCGTAGAAGTGCCCGCCGTGCAGGACACGCTCTTCTTCAGCGTCGATGATCGGGTTGTCGTTGGCGCTGTTCAACTCGGTCTCGATAAACGAGCGCAGCCAGTTCAGGCTGTCGGCCAGCACGCCGAGTACGTGGGGGGCGCAACGCAGCGAATAGCGGTCTTGCAGGCGATGCAGCGGCGCGGTCGGCGCATCGATTGCCAGGTCCTTGCGCAGCCAGGCGGCGACTTGCATTTGCCCTGGATGCGGTTTGGCGGCGAACAGACGCTCGTCGAAGTGCTCCGGGTTGCCCTGCAGCGCCACCACGTTCAGCGCGGTGATGCGCGTGGCCAATTGCAGCAGGTAGTCGGCGCGGGCGAAGGCCAGGCAGGCCAGGCCGGTCATCACGGCGGTGCCGTTCATCAGCGCCAGGGCTTCCTTGGGGCGCAATACCAGCGGCTGCCAACCCAGTTCGCGGTGCACGTCGGCGGCCTGGCGGCGTTCGCCACGGAACATCACCTCGCGTTCGCCGGACAAGGTCGCCGCCACGTAAGACAACGGCGTCAGATCGCCGCTGGCGCCCACCGAGCCTTCCTCCGGGATCAGCGGCAGCACGTCGTGTTCGAGAAATGCGTGCAGGCGCTCCAGCAGTTCGACACGCACGCCGGAAACCCCGTGGCAGAGTGACTGCAAACGTGCGGCCAGCACGGCGCGGGTAGCCTGTGCGTCGAGCAACTTGCCCAGCCCGCAGCCGTGGAAGGTGTACAGGTGACGGGGCAGGGCTTCGACGTGTTGCAGCGGTACCGCCACCACGCACGAGTCGCCGTAGCCGGTGGTCACGCCGTAGATCACGCCTTCCTTGTCCAGCAGTGAGTCGAGGAACTGTGCGCCCTTGGCGATACGCTGGCGATACGCGGCGTCGTTCTGCAACTGCGTGGGCGCCTGGCGGTTGGCCAGGGCCAGCACGTCTTCAATGCGCAAGGCGCGTTCGCCAAAGGTTACCGGCTCAAGATGCGTCGTCATCGGTCTTCCAGAAAGGGTAAAAGTTGAACCATTGTCGGGGCGCTTGCAGGCAGAACTGGCCCAGGCGTTCGGCGTAGCGCGCGGTCCATTGGGTAATGACCTGCTCGCGGGTGCTGCGCTTCCATTCGATCAATTGCGTGAAAGGCTCGATCGTCAGACGATAGCGGCCGTCGTGCTTGAGGCACATCAGCAGGTTGACCGGGCATTTGAGCAGGCCGGCCAGCAGCCATGGGCCTTGCGGGAAGGCCGCAGCATGCCCAAGGAAATCCACAAGCACCTTGCGCCCGCCGTGCAACGGCACACGGTCGCCGGCAATGGCCAGCCACTCGCCCTCGTCCAGGCGCTGGCTGAGCAGCAGCATGGTGGCCGGGTCCAGTTCGCTGACCTGGATCAGGCGCAGATGGGTTGCCCCGGCTTCGCCCAGCAGGCGGTTGAAACGCTCGGCGTGCTTGGTGTGCACCAGCACGTTCATGGTCACCTGTTCGCCGATCTCCGCCAGGGCGCGGCAGACTTCCAGGTTGCCCAGGTGCGCGCCCACCAGCATCTGCCCGCGCTCGCCGCGCAGTTGCCCACGCAATTGCGCCGGGTCGTTGATTTCGATCTGTTCGATGCGCAGCTTGCCGTTCCACACGTCGAGCTTGTCGAGCAAGGAATCGGCGAAGGCCATGAACTGGCCGAATACACTTTTATGGGTGGGCCGCAATGCATCACGGCCGCTCCAGTGCGCCAGGCGCTGCTGGTATTCCCAGGCACTCCGGCGTGCCGTGCGGCCGAACAGGAAGAAGTACAACACGATGCCGTACAGCAGCGGGCTCAGCAAGCGACGTCCCAGTACCCTGGCGGCGACGGCGGTGAGTTTCATCAGCCAGAAACTGCCGCGCTCCTCGCGGTCGGCCCAATGTTTATTGCTGTCGCTCATGCCTGCCACCGCCGCCACAGGATTATCGGCATACGTACCAACATGCCGAAGAACAGCCGGGTGTGCATGGCTGAGATGCGCACGTTGTCGCGAAACAGGCGGAAGTGCGACAGGCCGTCGGTGGGGTAATGCACTTTTGTCGGCAGCCAGCGCATCGGTTGGTTGCGCCAGGCCAGGCGCACCAGGATGTCCGAGTCGAAATCCATGCGCGTGCCGATGTAGGCCGAGTCCATCAGGGCCAGCGTGGGCGCCAGCGGGTAAACGCGAAAGCCGCACATCGAGTCGCGGATCTGCAGCGACAGGGTGTTGATCCACACCCATACGTGAGTCAGGTAACGCGCGTACAGGCGGCCCTTGGGCACGCTCTCGTCGTATTCGGGGTAGCCGCAGATGACCGCCGTCGGATGGGCCCGCGAAGCGTCGAGGAAGGCCTGGACGTCACGCAGGTCGTGCTGGCCGTCGGCGTCCACCTGCAGGGCGTGGCTGAAGCCCAGGCGTGCAGCCTCGCGGAAACCGGCCATCACCGCACCGCCTTTGCCCTGGTTGCTCGGCAAGGTCAGCAGGGTGACATGCTCAAGCATCGCCAATTGCGCCAACACTGCCGCGCAGGCCGGGCTACTGCCGTCATCCACCAGCAGGCACGGCAGGCCGCTGTCCAGAAGGCTGCGGACCACGGCCGGCACGGCGGCTTCGTGGTTGTAGACCGGGATCAGGGCGCAAGGCTTATGCATGGGCGGCGATCAATTGGATGCGGCCGCTGGAGCAGGCCGCGACGCCGTTGCGGTAGGCGAAATACAGCTTGCCGCGCTCCTGGTCGAAGCGCAGGTGCAGTTCGATCTGGTCGCCAGGGCGTACCAGTTGCTGGAACTTGAGCACTTCCATCCCGGCGAACGTCGTTGGCACGTCCATCAACTGCTGGCCCAGGTTGAACGCCCACTCCACCTGCACCACGCCCGGCAGTACGGGTGTGGTGGGGAAGTGGCCGCTGAAGTAGGCGAGGTCCGGGGGCACGCTCAGTTGCAGGGTCCATTCGCCATTGGCTTCGACTTGTTCCAACACGTGCGGCGCTTTTGGCCGTGGGGCGAGCAGCAGGGCCGTGACATCGGCTTGGGGCAGCTTGCCCTGGGCGTTCAGCGGCAACTGGCGCAGCAAGCGCCAACGGCGGGGCAGGGCCAGGGCTTCGGAATGTTGGCTCAAGTGCTGGCGCAGGCTTTGGGTCAGCGTGCGACGGCCCTGATTGCGCAGGGCATGCAGGCCGTCAGCACTGAGTACCACCAGGGCGCCGAGGGACGCACGGTTTTCCTGCACCACGCCCAGGCGGGTTTCAGCAACCCACGGGTGGGCCATCAGCGCCTGTTCCAGCATGGGCAGGGAGATGCGTTTTTCTTCCAGTTTGACGATGCGGTCAAGCCGGCCGAGCAGTTCGAAGCGACCATCGGCATGGATACGCGCAGCGTCGGCGGTCTGTTCGATATGGCCAGCCGGCAAATAGGGCGAGGCAATGCGCAGGGCGCCCTCCGCATCCTGGCTCAGTTGCACGTCGGCAAAGGGCTGCCACGGCTGTGCGCCTTGGCGCCAGGCGATGCCGCCGGTTTCCGAACTGCCGAGGATTTCCGTCGGCCATTGCTGCAAACGATCGTAAAGCTCACCGGCCGCTTCGATGGGCAAGGCACCGCCGGACGAAAATACCCGGGTTACCTGGCGTAACGCCGGCCAATCGAGATTGTCGCCCATGCGCTTGAGCAGCGCCGGGCTTGCCACCCAGGCAAATTGCGGGTGTTCGCGGCTGGCGCGCTGCAAGTCTTCGGGAAAGGGCAGTTGCCGGCGCACGAAGCTGCGCCCGGCGTACAACGGCCACAGCACACGGAACAACAAACCGTAGATGTGTTGGGTGGCGACACTGCCGATGATGCAGGCGTCTTTGAGGTCCTTGCCCCACAGGGTTTCCAGAGCCTCGACTTCGTTGGCCAACTGGCGCAGGGTTTTGTCGATACGCTTGGGCTCACCGCTGGAGCCGGAGGTGCACAGGCTCAGTTGGCAGGTGTCCAGCTCCAGTTCGGCAGGGCTCAATGGCGTCTGGTACAGCGCGTCGAGATCGGTTGCCGCAACCAGCCAGGCGTCCACTGAGTCGTCCCAGCGTTGGCGGGTCTGGGGTTGCAGGTCGGCAGGCAGCAGCACGCTGACCCCGGCGCGCCAGGCGCCCAACAGGGCAATCGCCAGTAAGCCGGCGTCTTCCAGGTGTACGGCCAGGCGCTGGATGCCACGCGCTTGCAGGCCCGCCGCCAGGCTCAAAGATTGCGCCCACAACTGGGCATGATTCATCAGCGGCTCGGTGGTGACCAAGCGCTGTTCCAGCGGCTCAAGCAGCAAGTGCTCAAGTTTCAAACCTTTCATACGCGGCCTCGAACCCTTTGTCGTATCAGCCATTCCACGGCAAACAGCAGCCCCATCAGCCCGTAGGCGATCAAGCCGTTGTACAACGTCCACCAGCTCAGCGGCGCCCACAGCGTGAGGGCTGCGGCCAGCAGGCCATTACACAGAAAAAACACACTCCATACCACGGTGACCTTGCGCGTATAGACCACCGCTTTGGGCGGCAATTGAGGGTCTGTCATGCGCGCCAGGCGCTCGACCACCGGCGGCCCATACTTCAGGCTCAGGCCGAACAGCGTCAGCATGAATGCGCTGACCAGGCTAGGGTACCAGCGCAGCCACTGCGGGTTGTCGAACCAGGCCAGCAACAGGCAAAACACAATCACCGCCACGGCCATCCAGCGACTGCCAGGACGCCGTGCCGCGGTGAGTGCACGCAACAGCCACAGGCTACCGAGCAACAAGCCGAACTGCCAGGGCGCAAAGTGCTCGGTGCCGTAATACACCGCAAAGGGGTACACCAACCCTGCCAGCAACAGGCCAAGGCCGATCAACCGGCTCATGCGGCAGGCGTGACCAGACGGTACACCGCCTCTACCACGTCGTTTACGGTACGCACCGCCTTGAACTCTTCGGCGGCGATCTTCTTGCCGGTCTGGCGTTTGATATGGTCGATGAGGTCTACGGCATCGATGCTGTCGATCTCCAGGTCCTGATATAGGTTGGCGTCGAGGGTGATGCGTTCCGCAGGCAGTTCAAACAGCTCCACCAAGGCATCGCGCAGGGTGTTGAAAATATCGTCACGAGTTTGCATGGTACGGTCTCAAGCTGCCTGTCTGGCCGTGACGAACGCCGCAAGGCTGGCCACGTTGGTGAAGTGATTGCGGGTGTCCTTGGCGTCGGCATCGATCTTGATGCCATACTTTTTCTGAATCGCCAGGCCCAGTTCCAGGGCGTCGACCGAGTCCAGGCCCAGGCCTTCGCCGAACAGGATTTGTTCGCTGCCGATGTCGTCGGCGCTGATGTCTTCCAGGCCCAGGGCCTCGATGATCATTATTTTTATATCGTGCTCAAGGCGTTGTTGGTCGCTCATCTTCGGCGAGCTCCTTAATGAAATAGTGGTGCAGGTAATCGTTGAGCTTGCGTGAAGCCTGGGGCGCGGGCCCGAGCGCTGCAAACGCTTGTGGTTCTATATCGGCACCCACCCGCAAACTGAAGTGCACGCGGCATTTTGGGATGCGGTACCAGGGTTCGGCCTTGGTCAGGGTGGTCGGGCTGACCTTGATCACCACGGGGGTGATGATTGTCGCACCGCGCAGTGCAATGGCGGCGCCGCCGCGATGAAAGGCGGGCGCCGCGCCGGGCGGGGTACGGGTGCCTTCGGGAAAGATGATCAGGGTTTGACCTTCGCGCAGGGCGTCGGCTGCGGCATCGAGCATTTCGGCGCTGCCATCATTGCTGATATAGCCGGCTTCACGCACAGGCCCACGGGTAAAGGGGTTCTGCCACAGACTCTGCTTGACCACGCAGTTGGCCTGGCGCACCAGGCCGATCAGGAACACCACGTCGATCAGCGAGGGGTGGTTGGCGATGATCATCTGGCCAGGGCGACCAAGGTTTTCGGCGCCTTCGACGCTGTAGGTCAGCACGCCGGCGCGTTGCATCAGGCGGATAAACAGCCAGAACAGCCTGCTGATGGTATGGCGGGCGCGACGCTGATGTGTGTCGGCGCTGCCCGGCAGGCAACCGAGCAAAGGAAACACCAGCAACCGCAGGCACAACCCGCCGACGCCGAACAGCGCGAAGCTGGCGGCGGTGGCGAACAGGCGCCAGTAGTAGGCGTCCCGCGGTTTGCGGGTCAGGGCTTGCGTTGCCAGTTCCATACACGGTTCTTCCAGGCATGTTGGCAGGCGACCTGTTCGGTCAGCAGGGTGCGCAGCAGGTTCAGGGCGTGAGGCCACTGTTGGGTGGTGCTGGGTTGGACAGTGGCGGTGGTTAATTCCAGCTGCCACTCGTCGCCCGGTGTCAGCAAAAGGCCGAGGGCGTAAGGGAATGGTACGTCGTGAATCCAGCTGGCATAGGCTTCGGGCGGCTGTTCTTCGGTGATCACCAGCAGCACGGCCGGTGAACCTTCGTTGAGCAGTGCGGCGGCTTCCAGCAGGCCGTGCTCCAGGCCATCGCCAGCGGCGGCGAGGGCGGTCATTTCGCTGGTTTCATTGCGCAGGATCGACCACAGGCCAATCACCGCGTTATGCACCGACAGGCTGAACTGGGTGGGCGACAACGGCTGGTCGTTGGCCAGGTCGCTGAGGATGTCGAGAGTGCGTGGGGTTTCGCCGTGGCGCGAGATAAAGACCAACGGCAGGTCCCGCAGGCCCTCGGCCAGCGGCCAGCCGACGCTGAACGCCATGCGCGCCAGGCGGCTCAGGCGCCGACGCTGCATGGCCGGGAGGAATGACACGTCGGGGGAGGCTTCACTGACGGGCAGCAACACCGGGGCCTGGCACCATGTGCGCCAGGCATCCGCACTCTCCAGGCCAGGAGCCCAGGCACGCCATTGGGCGATGTTGAAATTGATCACTGAGAAGTTATCCCGCCCCTGCGGGCTTCCATGTGCGGCTGTTGGCCCCGAATACCGGGACAGGAGCAATGGCCGAATGGCGCGCATTATCCCGGTGCCGTGGGGTTCTAGCAAATTTTGGTAAAGAATTGTGCACGGTCGTTTGCAAATCAGTCGGGAAGATTTACAGATTGTCCTTTACTTGGAGGCAAGTTTGATCGTCGGACGCTTCCCTTTGATGTGTATGCGTGGTCCTGGAATCGGCTTGTAATGCACCCGTGCACGGATGAACGAGGTAGCTAACAGGCGCTTTTGCCCTCTACACTCGGGACATTCATTGATACACGGAGGTTTTTCCATGCGGCGCGTGGTGTTCAATCAGAAAGGCGGTGTAGGCAAGTCCAGCATTGCCTGCAACCTGGCGGCGGTCAGCGCCAGCGAAGGCTATCGAACCCTGTTGGTTGACCTCGATGCACAAGCCAACTCAACCCAGTACCTCACCGGTTTGACCGGCGAGGATATCCCCATGGGGATCGCGGATTTTTTCAAGCAAACCCTGTCTTCGGGGCCGTTTTCCAAGAAGAACCAGGTGGATATCTACGAAACCCCGTTCGACAACCTGCACGTCATCACGGCGACCGCCGAGCTGGCCGACCTGCAGCCCAAGCTCGAGGCCAAGCACAAGATCAACAAGCTGCGAAAGCTGCTGGATGAGCTGAGTGAAGATTACGACCGGATCTACCTGGATACACCACCGGCCTTGAATTTTTATGCGGTTTCGGCACTGATTGCCGCTGATCGCGTACTGATCCCCTTCGATTGCGACAGTTTTTCCCGTCAGGCGCTGTACGGGCTGTTGCGTGAAATCGAAGAGTTGAAAGATGACCACAACGAAGGACTGGAAGTGGAAGGCATCGTGGTCAACCAGTTCCAGGCCAGGGCGAGCCTGCCGCAGCAAATGCTCGATGAGTTGATCGCCGAAGGCTTGCCGGTGTTGCCGGTGTACCTGGCCAGTTCCGTGCGCATGCGCGAGTCGCACCAGGAGAGTAAGCCGCTGATCCATCTGGACCCACGGCATAAGCTGACGCTGCAGTTCGTGGAGTTGCATAACCTGCTGGAAAACGCGTGACCTGAAGTGCAGCACAGCACTTGTGTGGGGGCTTGCGCCCGACGTCAGTTGGCACATTTGCTAGTGATAGGCTGTCATCGGGAGCAAGCCCTCTCCCACATTGGTGAGTTTGGATTTGTCCCACAGAGGCTGTAGGAAGGGGCTGGCAAGTGGGGTTGTGTCTTGTCTCGATGCCTACAGCTACGCCAGAATCCGCTGGCTTGTGCGTCTGGATGGGCGTCTCTAAGGTTTGCCGGTCGCTGAATGTTCAGTGATCGGGTTTAGTAGCCCGTGGTGAGATGTACGGCAAATCGTCGATCAGGATCTTCCTGAATGTGATGGTGGCTGTACGGAGGGCGCTTTCGAGCGCGCCGGTTGCGTCTCCCCGGTCTACTAACCTGCGTACAGCTGCCACCCTCCGTTTAGTAGCGGGTTGGTTGCGGCTCGCCCACCCGGAGACGATCCATGGTTGACCTCTATACCGTTATCCCCAGCCTTCCCACCGAAACCCTCTTGCTCAACAGCTACGAAACCTTCTCCTGCGTCCGCACTTTATTGCTCAACCTTTCCAACGACCTCACCGGCGAACACCGCGATGTGGCCCTGGCGATTCACCAATTGAGCGAACTGGGCGTCCTGCTGGTCGGCCAACTGATGGACCACGAAGCTCCGTTAGCCTCTGGGTAAAGCAGCCTCCAGGTAAAACGCGGTCAGAAGCGGGAGGGCGCTTGCTCCCGATGGCGGAGTATCAGTAGCAGATGTGCTGACTGCCACACTGGCATCGGGAGCAAGCCCCCTCTTTCACATTTGACCTGTGTTGTCCTTGAGGCTGGTTCAGACGCCCTGGCTGCGCAACCAACTCATCAACTGCGGCAACGGAAACGCCCCACTCTGGCGCGCCACTTCGCGGCCGTTCTTGAACAGAATCAAGCTGGGGATCGAGCGAATGCCCAACTGTGCCGACAACTGCTGATTGGCTTCACTGTCCAGCTTGGCCAACCGGCACTGACCTTCCAATTGCCCAGCCGCTTGTTCAAACACGGGCGCAAACGACTTGCACGGCCCGCACCAATCGGCCCACACATCTACCAGCAACGGCAGGTCGCCCTTGATCTGGCTGGCGTAGTCGCCTTGCTTCAACTCAAAAGGCTTGTTCAACAACACGGGCTGCTTGCATCGCCCACATTTCGGCGCATCACCCAGGCGTTCGCCAGGGATGCGGTTGAGGCCGTTGCAATGTGGGCAGGGGATGACAAGAGGTTCGGACATGGTGGGCTCCTTGGGTGGCCAATGGAGTGTATCTGGAGTCAATCCTGCGGTTTATCAAGGCTGGGAGGACGGGACTCATTCGCTCACAGTTTGGCCGTGTTGCTGTGAGAACGTCTGCCTAGGCTGTCAGCACGTATTCTGTTCTGCACCATCGGTCTGCTTGTTTCTATAGCAATATGCGATAGCGCGATTATGAGAAAGATAAATGGAAGGAAAAAAACAGATGAGCGCGCTTATGCGAGTGGCGGCCGAGCACTGGGAATTCGTTTCGCCAGTCATGCGCAGACCAAAAAACGAAGCGGACTATGATGCGCTGGTAGCTGGTTTGGACGAACTGTTGAGCCTGATCGGCGAAAACGAGGACAGTCCGCTGATGAGCTTGGTGGATATCCTCAGCGACTGGATCGAAACCTACGATCATGAGCATCGCCCCATGCCCGTCGCCAGCGGTGTCGATGTGCTGCGCTACATGATGCGCGAACATAATCTCACCCAGAGCGATCTGCCTGGGGTTGGTGCACAGTCGGTCGTCTCTGAGATCTTGAGTGGAAAGCGCCAGCTCAACGTGCGGCAAATTCGTTGGCTGGCAGAGCGATTTGGGGTTTCAGTCGAAACCTTTATTTGATCCTCAACAGCTGGAAAACCAGGCACGTACCGAGCGCGCATAGGCCGAGTATGAGCATTACGGTGAAAAACAGCGGCGTGTTCAACTGCACTCCCAACCAGGTAACCAAGCCCGCGGCGGCGACGGTGACACTTCCGAATAACGCGGATGCCTGGGCCTGCTGTGAGGGTGCAACGTCTAATCCCCAGGCTGTGGTTAACGGCAGCAGAATGCAAAACGCGATATTCGTCGATGCTGCGGCGATCAGGTACAGATAGAAATCCGTTTGAAGCCACGCAACCGCCATTCCCCCAGCGCCGAGAGCTTGAGCAAGAAGGGCTGTTTTCAAGCGCTGAGTCTGTGTGAAGCGTTTGACCGATTTGCCAGCTACGAAAAAAGCCAGCGCAACTAGTGCGGTCCAGACGGATAGGGTTACGCCCATTACCGGGGCCGGTAGTCTAAATACCTCGTCCAGGACGAAGGCCTTACTTAGGTTCAATTGGGTAAATGCGCTCTGGATCAATACTGCCATCAGTAACGCACTGATAAATTTCGGCTGTTTCCACAGCCTGATCAGGACCGTCGAGTGTGAAGGCCCGGTTTTCTGAGGGAGAGGGCAGGTGGTAAGCCCGAGGCTGACAAGCAGAAGCGCGGCGCCCAATGCGCCGAGTACCCATCGCCATCCCCATGTTGACGCGGACAGTATCAATATCAGCGGGCTCAGCGTAGCGAGTAGGCAGGTGCCTCCATATACGTATGCTGTCGTAGCCTGAAATCGCATCTTGCCCAAGTATTGAAGTAGCCATAACCGTGACGCGCTGGTCGCGAGTGCGTTGGCCGCGAACATCAAGAGAAGGGTAATCGCGAATGTCCGGACGCTATTTGTGAGAGTCATCGCCAGGCACAGAAGCGCCACCAGCGTAGACGCGGCTGTCAGGCTTCGGGATGCGCCGAGGCGGATGATCAAAGGTGTTGAGATTAACTGGCCGAAGGCAAAAATTGTCAGGCAAATCGCGAGCAGGCCTTGAAAGAAGGTCGGTGTTACTTCCAGGTCCTGGGCTATTTTTGGTGAAAGAGGGACCAAAGCATCGAATACAACAGCGCTGACCAGCGTCCTGGCCACCACCACCTGAAGAGCGGTAGTCACTGGCTGAAGCTCCAATCCCTCCGTGCCACTGTTACGTATTCACCGCACGTAGAGTCGTGACGGGATCATTAGCCTCAGCCCTGGCTTGGCTGCATTCCAGCCATAGCGATATTGCCTCCCTGTGCTGCGGGTATCGCTCGGTCAGAAACAGCTCAAGGTCATTCCACGCATGGCGCTCCAGCCAATTATTGACTTGGGGCAGTTCGTGGTGAGGAAAGGACAGGTCCATATGTAGACGAACGGCGGAATATTTATCGGGTGTAGCGTGATCGCACACCAATTCCAGATTTGGAACATCGACGCCCATGACGCACCTCCATTTGATATCTGCTTAAGGTTTGTTGCATGACTGCAACAAGTCGACCTTAAAACGAAGCAGCGTTTAATGATGTCAGGCGCGTCTGGGGTTTATTTCTGGATATGTCTCCTCAGGAAGAACAACTAATCTCCAAATGCTTACCCCAATCCGGCGGCCGTTGCGCGTACTGCTCCATACCTGCCTGCTCCTCAAATGGCTTGGACAGCACCTCATGCAGCCGCCGCACTTCGCTGTAATCGCCGGACTCGGCGGCAGCGATAGCGTTCTGCGCCAAGTAGTTGCGCAAGATATACAGCGGGTTTACCGCGTGCATCCGCGCACGGCGCTGTTCTTCGCTGCCGTCGCCATCCCGTTCAACGCGAGCCTTGTACCGCTCGGCCCAGGCGTCGAAGCCGGCCAGGTCGACAAAGTCATCACGCAGCCGTGACACGGCCAGTGCCGCTGACTCATCGCCCAGGCGGCGGAAGAACAGCGTGTAGTCGACGCCGCTGTTCTGCATCAATTGCAGCAGGCGCTCCACCAGGTTTTGATCGTCGTCTTCGGCGGTGGTCAGCCCCAGGCGGCGGCGCATCAAGTCCAGGTAGTGCGCCTGATACAGCGGCAGATAGAGACCCAGGGCCTCTTTCAAGGCGTCGACGCTGATAAATGGCGTGAGCGCCTGGGCCAGCGCGCTGAGGTTCCACTGACCGATGGGCACTTGATTGCTGAAGGAGTAACGGCCTTCATGGTCGGAGTGGTTGCAGATGAAATGCGCATCGAAATCGTCGAGGAAGGCGAATGGCCCGAAGTCGAAGGTGATGCCGAGGATCGACATGTTGTCGGTGTTCATCACCCCGTGGCAGAAGCCGTAGGCTTGCCATTTGGCGATCATTTCGGCATTGCGCTCGACGATTTCGCGGAACATTGCCAAGTACGGTTCCGGTTGTTCCCGGCACTCCGGGTAATGCAGGTTCAGGACATGTTCGGCTAATTGCGCCTGCTGCTCGGGCTTTTGGGTGTAGTAGAAATACTCGAAATGGCCGAAGCGGATATGGCTGGGCGCCAGGCGCAGCACCATGGCGCCGCGTTCCTGTTTTTCGCGCCAGACCGGCGTGCTGGAGCCGATCACGCATAAGGCGCGACTGCTGGGGATACCCAGCGCATGCAGCGCTTCAGAGGCGAGAAACTCACGAATCGAAGAACGCAACACCGCGCGGCCATCGCCCATGCGCGAGTACGGCGTCATCCCGGCGCCCTTGAGGTGCAGGTCCCAATGCTCGCCGGCCTGGTTATACACCTCGCCCAGCAACAACCCACGGCCATCGCCCAATTGCGGCGTGTAGCCGCCGAACTGATGCCCGGAGTAGACCATTGCGCGTGGCTCCGCTTCGGCCCACAGCGCATGTCCGCCAAACAGCTCGGCGAACACCGGCGTTTCCGCCACGTTTGGGTCGAGGTCGAGCAGTGCCATGGCGGCCTTGCTCGCCACTACAAGGCGCGGCTCGTCGAGCGGTTCGGGCAGAACATGGGTTGAGAACGCGTCGCCCAGGCGTGCGAAGCGGTTGTCGAAGGTCAGTTCGTCGAGGGCTTTCACCGGCCATCTCCAGCAGAATGTCCGAGCATTCTGCTGGGGATAACGCCGTTAGTCGAGTTTGCCTGGCGGTGGCTCTTGCGCACCGCCGTCGTTGGCGGGTTTGGTCGGCGAGTCGACTTCCACCAGTTTGTATTCCTGGCCGTGAAGGTTTTTCAGGTAAACCTCCATCTGGCGAAACGAAATATTGATGTGCTCTTTCTTGAACTCGCGATTGATAAAGCGGTTCACTTCGTCGATCACCGGGTTTCGGTCACCCAGGTCACGCACATGCATACGCAGTTCGTGGTCGAGTGTGCTCTCGCCGAAGTTGAGGAAGTACACGTGGGGTTCCGGCTCCTTGAGCACCCGTGGGTTTTCGCGGGCGGCCTTGAGCAGCAGCTCTTTGACGCGGTCCAGATCGGAGCCATAGTCCACGCCAAGTTTCAAGGTGACGCGGGTGATGGTGTCGGTCAGCGACCAGTTGATCAGTTGCCCGGTAATGAAGGTCTTGTTCGGAACAATGATGTCTTTGCGGTCAAAGTCGGTAATGGTGGTGGCGCGGATGCGGATCTTGCTCACCGTGCCCGACAGGTTGCCGATGGTAATGGTGTCGCCGATACGCACCGGGCGTTCGAACAGGATCATGATGCCGGAGATGAAGTTGGCGAAAATCTCCTGCATCCCGAAACCCAACCCCACCGACAGCGCCGCCACCAGCCATTGCAACTTGTCCCAGCTCACGCCGAGGGTGGACAGGGTGGAGACGAAGCCCACGCCGGCAATCACATAAGACAGCAAGGTGGTGGTGGCATAGGCGCTGCCCTGGGCCAGATCCAGCTTGGACAGCACCAGTACTTCCAGCAAACCGGGCAGGTTGCGCGCCAGGGCGAACGTGATACCGACGATGATCGAAGCCCCGAGCAAGTCGCCGATGCTGATCGGCACCATGCTGATATTGGCGCCGGTGCCGCTGGTGTATTCGTAGAGGGTGACGTTGTCCAGATACGAGAACACCGTGATCAGGTCTTTCCACACCCAATACAGCGCCGCAATGAAACAGCCGAGCAAGGCCAGGCGGATCAGGCGCATGGATTGTTCATTGACCTGCTCGATATCCAGGGTCGGCTCTTCGATCACGGCTTCGCCGTCGCCGGCTTCCTTGGCGGCCTGGCGCTTGGCCAGCGCGCGGGCGTAGGCCAGGCGCCGTGCGGCAACGCCCAGGCCACGTGCGAAGGTGGCTTCGATGACCAGCCAGAACATCAGCAGGTACAGGGTGTTGATCAATCGGTCGCTGAGTTTGAGCGCGGTGTAGTAGTAGCCGAAGCACACCGCGATAAACAGCGCGATGGGGAGCGCAGTGAACACCAACCCCACGAATTTTCGGAACAGCGAGGCCTTTTCATGGGTCGGGCTGTTCAGCAGCAGGCGGCCGAGCAGCCAGGCCATCAGTGCGTAACAGGTCAGTACCACGCCGATGCCCAATACGTCGTCGGCCAGCGCCGCCGGTTGGTGTTCGGCGATGGCCACCACGGCGACCAGCGCCAGTACCACCAGCCCGAGTTTGCGTATCCACCCCTGGAGAAAGGCCACCTGAGGGCGTTCCCAGCGGAAATGCAGTTCGGCCACGCCGCCCGGCGCGAGAATTCTGTAAGCGGTGTAGAACACCAGCCACGCTTGGGCGATCAGCAGCAATGCAGCGCCCAGGTTGGCATTTTGCCCGCGAGCGTCGATCTGCAGCGCATAGCCGCACAGCGCCAGGCCCAGGGAAACCGGCATTGCCAGCAGAATATTGATCAGGATCGCCTGCGGTGTGTGCCACTGGCTGTCGCGCTTGAAGTGGCCGATGTCCAAGTGGACCTTGTTCAGGCGCTGATACAGGGCCTTGCGCCGCCACAACAATGCACCGATCAACAGCAGCAAGGGCAGGAACAGCAGCGGGCGTTGGGTCAGGCCGTCATACAGTTCGCTGACGCTGGAGGCCCAGGGCAACGTGGTGATCTGTTTGCTCAGGTGGTCCGGTACGGTTTCCAGCCATTCGGTGTCCAGCGGCTTGTTACTGGGAATCCAGAACATTTGCTCATCGAGGGTCGCGCGCAGGTTGCTCGCGGTGCTGAGCAGCTGTTTCTGGTTCAGTTGCAGGGTGATGGATTCATTGAGCAGTGCGCTCAGCTCACGGCTCAGGCGCTCCAGCAGGTCGCTGCGAGTGATCGCCAGTTCCAGCAAGGTGCGGCGCAATTGTGGTGTGACTTCATCCGGCGGCTGGTTGGCCAGCAGGTTATCCACATAGCTGCTGGGAGTGCTGATCAGCTCGCGTTGCTGG
Source organism: Pseudomonas sp. MWU13-2517 (assembly GCF_023242545.1). Classification (NCBI taxonomy): domain Bacteria; kingdom Pseudomonadati; phylum Pseudomonadota; class Gammaproteobacteria; order Pseudomonadales; family Pseudomonadaceae; genus Pseudomonas; species Pseudomonas sp. MWU13-2517. The sequence continues at coordinate 25,626 of NZ_JALMFA010000027.1, forward strand.
TTGACCTCGAACTGGTACAGGCGAATGTTGGCGATGTCGTCTGCCAGGTTGCGGTCGACGGTGAGGCGTGGCAGTGCTTGCTTTTGTTTGTAGAGGATCTTGGACAGGAGCAGGCTGCCCTTGAGCACGTTGATTTGCTCGTCCAGGGCCGAGTCGCTCTGGGTCACGGTGTCCAGTTGCTGTTTGGTCTGCAGGTTCTTCTGGGTCAGGTCGTTGAGGCGGTCGGTGCTTTTGAGCAGGTAGTCGGAGAGCTTGAGGTTGGCGGCACTCTCGGAGGCCAGCAGGCTGCTGCTGCCGGCTTTCTGCGCTTCTATGGACTGCTGGGTCACCGTCTGCTGGGACTGAGCCAGGCGTTTCTGGTTGATCAGGGTTTGCAGGTCCTGGATCTCTTGTTCCAGGCGCGCGGTCTTTTCGACCACCAGATCATGCTGGCTGTTGCCCAGGTCTTGCAGTTGGCTGTTGCCGGCCAGTTCCTGACGGCGCAGCGGGATCAGCGCGTTCAGGGAGGCAAGCTCGGCATTCAACTGGTTGCGCTGGTCGCTGCTGAGGGGCTTGCCGTTGTCTTTGCCGAGCTTGAGAGTCGCGTTGATCTGCTGGATGCGCGTCTGGCTGTTGCTGATTTCGGTCTGGGCGCGCTCGGGGCGGGTCTGGGCAGCGATGGTCAGGCTGTTGGCGTCGGCCAGTTCTTTTTGCAGGTCGCCTTGCTGGGTGGAACGCTGCACCAGCAGTTGCTCAAGCTGCGGCACCGGCAGGCTGGCGTAGCGTTGCGCCACCGGGATAATTTTAGTGGCCTTGAGCCGCACCAGTTCGCGCTGGTTTTCGGTGGTCTGGCGCGGAGCGTCTTCCAACTGACGCTTGAGGTCGGTGAGGCGCTGCTCGTAATCCTGCTTGTTGCCCAGGTAGGTCAAGGTCTGTTGCAGGATCGCCTGCAGCGCCTTCATGTCGGCGTCGGGCAACTTGCGGTCGGGCAGTTTGTCCAGGCTTTGCTGGATCGCGTCGGCGCTGGGCGGCTCGGCGGCGTGGACGATGCCGACACACAGGGTCAGGCTCAGCAGGGCAGTGGCGAGATAAGTGCGCAAGGTTGGCATAGAGACCGGTCGAGCAAGGTGAAGAATCGGGGGCGTTGTCGCCCCGCAGTTTAGAGGAAGAGTCCGGGGCCCGGGCGACTTCCTTCGGGGAATCTGACGCCGACTTTACCAATCTTGTTCCCGTCCATGACCGCGACGGTCCAGATGGTGCTGTTCCATTCCACCTGGTCGCCGACGATAGGCGCGCCGCCGACTTTCTGGGTGATGAAGCTGCTCAGCGGCATATCCGGGTCAAGGCCTTCAAGCTTGAGGCCGTACAGTGCCGACACCGCACCCAGCTGGGCGTCGCCTTCCAGGACGAAGTCGCCGAAGAAACGCAGATCCAAACCGCGTTGCGGCGCTTGGCTGAACAGCTTGCCCAAGGCCGGCAGGTTGTGTTCGTGGCCGATCACGCAGAGCAGATCGTCGACTTCCAGCACCGTACTACCCGACGGATGGAGCAATTGCTGGCCTCGGAACAGCGCCGCGATCCGCGTACCTTCGGGCATTTTCAGTTCGCGCAGGGCGGCGCCGATGCACCACTTTTCTGCGCCCAGGCGATAGACGAACAGCTCCCACTCGCTGGTGACGTGCACTTCCAGCGCTGCGCGGGAGATCGGTGCGGGCTCCGGCGGTACGGTGACTTTGAGCAGCTTGGCGACCCACGGCAGGCTGGTGCCTTGCACCAGCAACGAGACCAGCACGATGAAGAACGCCAGGTTGAAGTACAGCTGCGCATGGGGCAGCCCCGCCATCAGCGGGAACACCGCGAGGATGATCGGCACCGCGCCGCGCAGGCCGACCCAGGCGATAAAGGCTTTTTCGCGGCCGTGGAACGCCTTGAACGGCAGCAGGCCGATGATGACGGACAGCGGCCGCGCAAACAGAATCATCCACAGCGCCAGGCCCAGGGCCGGCAGGGCAATCGGCAGCAAGTCATGGGGCGTGACCAGCAGGCCCAGCACCAGGAACATGCCGATCTGTGCCAGCCACGCCATGCCGTCGAGCATATGCAAGATGCCATGACGGCTGCGTACGGGGCGGTTGCCGATGACCAGGCCGCACAAGTACACGGCGAGGAAGCCGCTGCCATGCAGGGCGTTGGTCAGGGCGAACACCACCAGGCCCCCGGCGATCACCAGGATCGGGTACAGGCCGGTGGCCAGGTTGATGCGATTGACCATCTGCAGCATCAGCCAGCCGCCGCCCAGGCCGATGATGCCACCGATGCCGAACTCGCGGATCAGGTGCGTCAGCAGGCTCCAGTGCAGGCCGGTCTGGCCGCTGGCGAGCATGTCGATCAGGGTTACGGTGAGGAACACTGCCATCGGGTCGTTGCTGCCGGACTCGATTTCCAGGCTTGCGGTAACCCGTTCGTTCAGGCCCTTGCCGCCCAGCAGCGAAAACACCGCAGCGGCGTCCGTGGAACCGACGATTGCGCCGATCAGCAAACCTTGGATGATATTCAGGTCAAACAGCCACGCCGCTGCCATGCCGGTAAGGCCGGTGGTTATCAACACCCCCACCGTGGCCAGCGACAGCGCGGGCCAGAGCGCCACACGGAAACTCGCCACCCGTGTGCGCAAGCCGCCGTCGAGCAGGATCACGGCCAGGGCGAGGTTGCCCACCAGGTAGGCGGTCGGGTAGTTGTCGAAGATGATGCCGCCGCCGTCCACGCCGGCGACCATGCCCACGGCCAGGATGATCACCAGGATCGGAATCCCGAGGCGGGACGAAAGGGAACTCACCAGAATGCTCGCACCCACCAGCAACGCGCCGATCAAGAACAGGCTGTTGATGGTCGTCGCATTCAAAGGCAGTACTCCAGAGCTGGGAAGACGGGCGCAAACTGACCATGCAGTCTGCGTGCCAGCGATTCTAACCTGTTGAATTGCTGCGCTGTCAAAAAGCTTTTTCTGATTTTCGCGGATCCAAATGTGCAAGCCCTAATGCCAGTCAGTTAAGGGTGAGCGCTGTATT
>NZ_JALMFA010000028.1:0-17009 GCF_023242545.1 Pseudomonas sp. MWU13-2517
TGGCAAGACCATCACCATCGGTGTGAACCAGTCGAGCGGCAGCGTCACCACTGTGGCGCCGAACGACGTCTACAAAGGCGACCAGACCGTCACCACCGCCATCAAGGGCGTCACTGGCGGCGAGCATTTTGAAAACCTGGTACCAGGCACTACGCCGGTAAACACCACCGTCACCGACACCCCAGGCACAACCGATCTCACCACCGTTACGCTGACGGCGCCGAGCGCGGTCAACGAAGGTGGCCAGATCACCTACACCGCCACCTTGAGCAACAAGGCCGGCAGTGACATGGTGATCCAGCTCGATAACGGCTCGAGCATCACCATCAAGCAAGGTGCAACTGTCGGGACGGTGACCGTCCCGGCGCCAAGCGATGACGTGTTTATCGATAAGAGCACGCAAACCGTCAAAATTACCGGCACCACCGGCGGTAACTTTGAGGGTGTGAGCATCACACCGGGCGGCGCAACCACCACCATCAACGATACGATCGATGATGTGACTGTGTCGCTCAAGGCCACCGGTTCTACCAGCGAAGGCGGGCAAATCGTCTACACCGCGTCGCTGGTCGACAAGAACGGTGTGGCGGTCAACAACGTCGGCTCCGACCTGGTGGTGAAGCTGGATAACGGCTCGACCATTACTATCGGCAACGGCAAGTCCAGCGGCGTCATTACCGCCACTGCGCCCAACGATGTGTACACGGGCGCCAACGACGTCAGCAATAAGATCACTGGCGTGGTCAGCGGCGGCGACAAGTACGAACACCTGATCGTCGACGGTAGCACCGTGGTCACCAAAGTCACCGATGTGGTCAACAACACCACCATCAGCATCGCTGGCGACGCGTCAGTGACTGAAGGCGGCACCGCGCACTACACCCTGACGCTGAGCAACCCGGCGCAAACCGATGTGACCGTAACGCTCAAGTACAGCGGCACCGCCACCGATGGCTCGGACTTCAACGGCGTGTACACGGTGAAGATCCCTGCCGGCTCCAGCAGCGTGCCATTTGATATCCGTACTCTCGATGACAAGATCACCGAGCCGACCGAGCAGATTGTCATCACCATCGACAAGACCACCGGCGGCAACTTCGAGAACCTGGTGGTCGATAAGGGCAGTGTCAGCACCAACATCATCGACAACGATGCGCCGCCAGTCATCGACCTGGATGCCAACAACTCCAGCGGCGCTACCGGTGCCGACTACAAGACGACCTTCACCGAAGGTACCGCCGGGCCGGGCGTGTCGATTGCCGACACGGATATCAAGATCACCGACTCGGACAGCACGATGCTGACCGGCGCGACCATTACCCTCACCAACGCACAGGTCGGCGATGCACTGAACCTGGGCAACAGCGTGAATGGCATTAACGTCAGCACCAACAACCAGACGGGCACCATCACCCTGACGCTGTCGGGCAGCGCTACGCTGGCTGACTACATGCAGCGTATCCAGAACATTACGTTCACCAACAGCAGCCACGACCCAAGCACCACGCCGCGGACCATTACTGTCACCGTGACCGATGGCGGCAATTACTCCAACGTGGCTACCACCACCGTCAATGTGGTGGCGGTCAACGATCCACCGGTGGCTACCGGCAGTGCCGTCACCGGCACCGAAGACACGCCGCTGGCACTGACCTGGGCCAACTTCGGCGTGACCGACGTGGACTCCCCACAAAGCAGCCTCGGCGTGAAAATCACCGACCTGCCAGTGGCCGGCAAGCTGCAGTATCTGGCGGCGGATGGCACTACCTGGACCAACGTGACCGCGGGCCAGACCTTCACCAAAACCCAGATCGACGGCGGCCAGTTGCGCTTTATGCCGAACGCCAATGAGTCCGGCGCCGACGGTTATGGTGGCACCGGCGTGGGTAACAAGCAGGCGGATTACGCGCAGTTCAAGTTCCAACCTACCGACGGCAAGGACCTTGGCAACAGTGCCATGGTGAAAGTCGACATCACCCCGGTGGCCGATGCTCCGACCCTGAATGTGGCCGACAACAACGTCAATTCGATCGGCTTGCTCAAGCAAAGCTGGAACAGCGTTCCCGGTATCGGCACCAACGGCAACGGCGCAGCACCGGCCGACCTGAAAAACGCCATTGATAACGCCGGCACGCCAAACAGCAGCGGGGTCGTGACCAACGTCGAATCCACCGCCAATGTCGCGGCAGGCAGCGGCTCGAAGATTTCCGGCCTGATGTACATGGAAGCCGGCAAGACCTACACCTTCAGTGGTACCGGCGATGACAGCCTGGTGATCAACGTCGGCGGCAAAGACGTGGCCAGCGCTCAGTGGGGCAATAACAGCGGCAAGTTCAGCGGCTCGATCACCCCGACAGTGAGTGGTTATTACAGCCTCGAGATCTACCACGCCAACCAGTCCGGCCCTGGCAGCTATGACGTCAACCTGTCGGTGAATGGCGGACCGGTCCAGGACCTGAGCACCAGCGGCGTGCCGCTTTACACCGGCGTGACCGACCTGACCAACGCCGGCGTGACCGTATCCGACCTGCATGGCAGCAACGGCGACGGTTACTACGTGGGCTACAAGCTCAACGAGGGCCAGGAAAACGGCACCGTGAAGCTGTCCAAAGTCACCACCGCACTGACCGACACCGACGGTTCGGAAACCCTGAGCGTGAAGATCGGCGGCGTACCGGCCGGCTCCGTCCTCACCGATGCAGCCGGGCATACCTTCACCGCGACCAAGACCGTGGGCGAAGTGAACGTGAACGGTTGGGACCTGAACACCCTGACTATCAAGCCACCGACCTACTACAGCGGCCAGTTCAACCTGACGGTCACTTCGACCTCCACCGAAAGCCTCGGTGGTTCTGCGACCACCACCGCGCAATTGCCGGTCACCGTGTACCCGGCGACTTACAGCGCCACTACCGGCACCTCGGGCAGCGACACCCTCACCGGCACCGATGGCAACGACATCATAGTTTCCGACATCGGGGGCCTGAACGTGGTGCAGGGCAAGAACTACAACATCGCATTCATGGTGGACAGTTCAGGCAGCATGAGCACCGCTTCGATCAACGCGGCGAAGGACTCTCTGACCTCGGTATTCAACTCGCTCAAAAACAGCCTGGGCGCCAACACGTCGGGCACGGTGAATATCTTCCTGGCAGACTTCGATACACAGGTGAACAAGTCGGTCGCGATCAACCTCAACGATCCGAATGCGCTGACCGTGCTCAAGTCGGTACTGGACTCGATGACGTCGGGTGGCGGCACCAACTATGAAGACGTGTTCAAAACCACGGCAAACTTCTTCCAGAGCGGCCTGGCGACCGGCAACACCGGCGCTACCAACCTGACCTACTTCATCACCGACGGCCAGCCGACGTACTACCAGAGCGGCGAGCAAACCAACCCGACGATCTACAACACCAAGCTCGACGATTTGGTGACGACGACCAACTACACCCTGGGGACATCGTTCGGCAAGTACCTGGATAACACCCACTACTTCAGTATCGACACCTCGGGCGCGGCTCAATTGCAAACCTGGAATGGCTACTGGTGGGTCGCTAATAATCTGGGCACCCTTCACGCCCAGGGTGACGGCACCTACGAGTTGTCGAACCTGAACGGTACAGGCTACAGCACCGATTCGGCGACGCTGAGCAACGCCAAAAGCGCATTCGCCCTCCTGGGTGGGTTGTCGCAGGTGGAAGCGATCGGTATCAACGGTGATGTCAGCCTCAACGACCTCAAGCCGTACGACAGCGATGGCAAGCCGCAAAGCAACATTGATCCGAAGGATCTGGCCAATGCGATCCTCGGTCACACCGAGGCCACGCTGCCTGGCGCCGACACTGTAAACGGCGGTGACGGCAACGATATTATCTTCGGCGACCTGGTGAGTTTCAGCGGGATTACCGGTGAAGGCTATAACGCACTGCAAGCCTTTGTGGCGCAGAAAACCGGCGTAGCCGTAACGGCAGTGACCACCTCGAACGTGCACCAATACGTGACCGAGCACTACGCCGACTTCGACGTGTCTGGCGCCAAAGACGGCAACGACACCCTGCTGGGCGGCGCAGGCGATGACATCCTGTTCGGCCAGGGCGGTAACGACTACCTGGACGGCGGCAAAGGCAATGACATCCTGCTGGGCGGCACAGGTAACGACACGCTGATCGGCGGGCCAGGCAATGACATCCTGATCGGCGGATCGGGTGCCGACACCTTCGTGTGGAAAGCCGGTGATTTGGGCAACGACGTGATCAAGGACTTCAAGGTCTCGGACGGTGACAAGATTGATCTGCGGGATCTATTGAAAGGTGAGACGGACAGCACCATCGACAACTACCTGAAGATCACCACGGTAGACGGCGTGTCGACCCTGCAAGTGAGCAGTGAAGGCAAGCTCAATGCCGCGGGCGGCCTGGCCAATGCTGATGTGACGATCAAGCTGGAAGGCAACGATTGGTCCCACACCAACATCAACTCGCTGATCTCGGGTGCTGACCCGACCATCAAAATCGACCACACCGCCTAAGCGTCGAATGTCGGCCGCCCCCCGGGGCGGCCGATTTCGTTGCTGGCCCTGACAGGCGGTTGCATCGCATACTCGTGCCTATCAACACACCGTTGGCCTATGCTGGTGACGGCGTGCGGTTCATTTTCGAGGGGTTCTTATGTTTTATGTGCAACGTGATGCGCAGGGCGCGCTGAGTCGCGTGGAGGCTAGCGCCTTTGCCGAATCGACCGAAACCCTGCCGGCCGATCACCATGAGATCCAGGCCTGGTACGCCAACGAAGTGGTGGAAACCAGCCTTGCGCAGCTCAAGCAGAGTGACCTGGAGATGATCCGGGTGCTCGACGACTTGATCCAGGTGCTGACCCGCAAAGGCATCATCAGCGTGACTGACCTGCCACCCGCAGCCCAGGCAAAACTGATCGACCGTACTCACGCGCGGGAGGCGCTGGGTGGGCTGAGTCATTTGATCAATGATGAAGAGACTGGGCTGATCTGATTTCTGAGCCGGGCTTGAAACAGACTATAGGCTTGCTCGCGCATACGGTGTGTCAGTCACCGGATAGGTTGACCGACCTGGCGCATTCGCGAGCAAGCCCGCACGCCTATTAGATCTGCGTTATTTCCACGGTGCCGGCTCGCCAAACAACTGGCCCTGCACGCCGAAAATCCCCATCTCGCGAATCACCTTCAACTCGCCTTCGGTCTCCACCCGCTCGGCAATCAACGGCAAGTCGATGCTGTGGGCCGCGCGCTGGATCGCCTCGATAAACAGGCGCTTGTCGCTTTCCTGATCAATGGCGCGGATGTAGCTGCCGTCGATCTTCAGGTATGCCAGGCCCAGGCGCGCCAGGTTGCCGATCATGCTGAAGCGACCGCCAAAACGCTGCAGGCTCAAGGAGAAGCCCAGCTCGCGCAGGCGCTGGGTCAACTGCTCCAGCAGGGCCTGCTCCGGCAACTGTTCTTCACCGATCTCCAGGGTCAGGCGCGGGCCCAGGTTGCTGTGCTGACGTAGCAACTCAATAATCCGATTCAGCGCCTGGGCGTCTTGCAAGGTCGCGGCCGAGAGGTTCAGCGCCAGGCTACAGGTATGGCTGGCCATCTGCTTGAGCACCTGCTCGAGCATCAGGCGGTCCAGGCGGGACGTCCAGCCGAAGCGTTCAAGCCACGGCAGGAAACGCCCGGCGGGTATCGTATGACCGTCTTCATCCTGCAGGCGCGACAGCACTTTGTAGTGCAACACTAACTGCGGGTCCTGGCTGGCAACCACCGGCTGGAAATACAACTCGAAACGCTGCTGCGTCAGAGCCTGGTCCAACAACGTGTGCCAGGCATGGTGATCGTCACCGACGCTGGCGGCGACGCTATGGTCGAGGCATACCCAACTGGAATCCCCCTGCCCTTCAGCCTGTGCCAGCGCCTGGTCAGCCAAAGCCAGTAGCGCCTGAGGGGCGTCACCATGGTTGAACGGTGCCAGGCCCATATAAGCGACCGGCGTAACATCGCTGGCGCCGGTGGCTTGCAAGCTTTGCAAGGTGCTTTCGAGGTTTTGCGCCAGTTGCAGCGCCTCTTCACGCATCAGCCCCGGCGCCAGCACGGCAAACTCTCCACCGCGTATACGAGTGACGAGGTTATGGGTTTCCGGGTATGGCTCGCACTGGCGCAGCAGTTGCTGGCCGACCGCTTGCAACAACTGGTCAGTGCGCTGGCCACCCAAGCGCTGGTTGAGACCGGCCAGGTCCTTGACCCGCAACAGCAGTAGATAGCCGGAGTTGGTGTCTTCCGGGTTGCTGACGCGAGCGTTGAGCTGCATCTCGAAGTAGCGACGGTTGGCCAGGCCGGTAAGGTTGTCCTGATAGGATTCGGTGCGCAATTTTTCGCTGCGTTCGGCCTGCTCCTGGAACAGGGCCTTGAGCTTTTCCACCATCTGGTTCATGGCCTGTACCACGCGCCGCAGTTCCGGTGTGCGCGGTAGGTCAGGCAGGCTGAGGAATTCGCGGCGGGCGATAGCATGGGACTGCTTGACCATGTAGTCCAACGGTTTCAATTGCCGCCGTAGCAGCAGCGCACCGAGCACCGCACTGACCGCGCCGCACAGCAGCAGCCAGCCGAGGCTGCCGAGGGTGCTCTGCCAGATTTTGGCCAGGGCGAACATCGGGTGGCTGACCACCTCCACACGCGCCGCCTGCTCCCAGCCACGACTGATCAACGCGTCGCCACCGGCCGGTTCCAGGCCGATCAACTTGACGAACCAGTCGGGCACGCCATTGTTGTCGGGGATGCCGCTACGCTCGACGATGGTCTTGTCGGTTGCCAGGTCCACCACTCGGATGCTCGCGTAATAGCCACTGTCGAAGATCGAACTGACCAGCAGCTCCACCATGGCCGGATCGTCGATATTGGGCGTCAGCGACAGCGCCAATGCCGTCGCCGCATCCTGTGCGTGGGAGCGCAACTGGTTGACGTATTGCGTGCGCGAACTTTCCAGGCTGACCATGAAGCTGCCGCTGAAGGCGACGACCAGGAACAGACAGATTGCGATCAACAGTTGTTTGAACAAAGACACCGATCAGTTACTCCTAGTTGGCAGGCTCGGCTGGGAAGCCTTCCGCACGCATTTTTCTCAACACATCCTGCCAGCGTGACAAGCGTTTGGTATCGCCGACTTTCTTGTTGCCCTTGGCACCCGGCAAGTACAGCCCCTCGGCGTTGAATGAGTACACCGGGAGCAAATCGGTACGGCGGGTTGCCGGCAAAATCTCGTCCATCAGACTGTCGAGCACCAACGGGATAGCGTCGGGGGTCGGATAGTAGGTCAGGACCATATGAGCGCGATTCTGACGCAAGGCCTTGACGTAGGTAATGCGCAATTTGTCGCTGGAGACGCCCAGGTGACGCAGGCTGAAATACTTGGCGATGGCATAGTCTTCACAATCGCCGGCACCTTTCCATAAGGCCTCGATGGGCGTCTCCCAATAATCCTCCACATGCCACAGGTCGATGTCTTCCGTGTAGGTCATGTGCTGGTTGAAGAACAGGTTGACGACCTTGAGCTGCTCCTGCTCGCTGACTTGTTTTTGCGTCGCCAGCAGTTGCTGCCAGTCGTCGATGCGTTGCTGGCCCTTGCCCAACGGGCCGTACAAGGCGGTGGCTTTGCGGCTGATCTGGGAAAAATCCCAATCGGCATGCAGCCCGCCAAGCATCAAGCCGGCCAACAATAGCGCTGAAAACAGCCAGCTCAGGATTCGAGAAGAAATAAAACTTACCGCCAAGGCGTTCAGTCCGTGAAGAGAGACGGAATTTCAAGGGATGGTGAAGCCTTGACCCGGAAAAAACAATGGCATAGTGCAATCATTCATGGAGTGGCCGCGTTTATAACCGCCCTTTGTGGGATGCACAAAGTACTTCCTGTAAGCCCTTACAAACGGAAACTTTGGTTGTTTGACAAGTGTGCGACCCATCTTTAGTGTGCTTTGGATCCAATTAAACACGCTCTATTCAAGCACACCCTATTCAAGAAAGGAGGATAGCGTAACCGTGACGCAGAAGCCGAACCCTTTAAGCAGCATCAAAATCAGCGGGCCTATTCCCGCCCATCTTGCACGCTCCATTATTGAAGAAACGTTACGAAACGCTATTCTCGATGGGCGATTGCCCTGTGGCACGGCTATGCGCCAGCAAGAACTGGCGAGTCTGTTCGGGGTCAGCCGCATGCCCGTGCGTGAGGCCCTGCGCCAGTTGGAGGCACAGTCTTTGTTGCATGTGGTGACCCACAAAGGCGCCGTGGTTGCACCCTTGATCGAGGACAATTCGGCTGAAACCTATGGCCTGCGCATGTTGCTGGAGTCCGAAGCGTTGCGCTTGTCGATTCCCTTGCTCACTGACGCCGACATTGAAGAGGCCGAGTCCTGCATTGATGCCCTGGAACGTGAAAAAGACTACACCGAGATCGGTCGCCTCAACCGCCTGTTCCACATGGCCTTGTATGGCAAGGCGCCCAACCAGCGATTACTCAAACTGGTCGAACATGGGCTGAACGAGGAGGAGCGCTTCCTGCGCTTCAATCTCGAGGCGATGGGGCTGGGTGAGACCTCCCAGGAAGATCACCGGGAACTGCTGAACCTGGTAGCACAGAAAAAAATCGACGAGAGCATCCTGACGCTACGTAATCACCTGATGCGCGGGATGGAAGTGATCGCCAACTACCTCAATGGCCTGGAAACCGCCGACAACACAAGGGCCTTGTAAGGCTTTCCCGCTCCGCTCCCCTGGCTCTTTTACTTAGCGGGATAACTCCTATCTTGGAGCGTCCCGCATTGGTCAGGTCTTAAAAAAACCGACTACTCTTAATAAGCCGACCAACAATAAAGAAACTTCCGACCTTTTAAACCCATACTTCCCCCTCATTGTTATTTCTCGAAAAAACATCTAATACATTTATAAGCTCGCCCAAACGTTTAATCAGCTTATTATCTCTTCTCAATAGAACCGACCTCTCAATTGGCTGCGCACACCGCTATCAATGGTGGCGCTGCATCCGCGACCCGGTTTAGCGTTACCTGCCTATTTAATAATTAAAAAATCCTTATCCCTGCTCAGAGCATTCGCAATACAGGCGTCAACCATGTACCAACATCTACTTGAACAAAAAAGACTGCAGTTGTGCAGCCATCCGTTATTCATGGAAATAACTTCAATTAACAAGTTACAAACTTTTATGGAGCACCATGTATTTGCCGTTTGGGACTTCATGACACTGACCAAACGCTTGCAGCAGGACCTGACCTGCACCGGGATACCCTGGCTCCCACCCTCCGACCCACACGCCGCACGCTTGATCAATGAAATCGTATTGGGCGAGGAGTCGGACGAGCATCCAACTCGCGGCTACTGCAGCCACTTCGAGCTGTATCTGGGTGCAATGGCCGAAGTGGGTGCCAGCACGCTCGCGATCACACACTTCATTGGCCTGCAACATCAGGGAGTGGAGGCAAGCGCAGCCTTGCAAGCGGTCACCGCGCCACTGGGTGTCGCTCGTTTTGTTGAAAGCACGTTGCAGATCGCCTTGAACGCCACCACCCATTGTGTGGCGGCCGCCTTCCTGCACGGCCGTGAAAGCGTCATACCGTCGATGTTCAAACGCATTTCGTGCGGCAACGACTTCATTGAGCGCGAGGCGCCCACTTTTCATCACTACCTCAACCGCCACATCGAGATGGACAGCCAGGGGCATGGCCCGGCAGCCCATCGGCTGCTCCAGCGCTTGATCGACGCCGAACCGACGCGCCAGAGACAAGCTGAAAGTACGGCAATCAGCGCCATGGAAAACCGCATCCCGTTTTGGAACGATGTGCGGACCTCAATGCAGGAGGTACACCCATGAATACCCTTGGCTATCGCTCCTTTGCCGAAGACTGGGAACGTCGTGCAACCATCCGCACTCGCCCTCGACGCCTGCTGGAAAACGACGAAAAATTGATCTACCCCCCGTGCCGCCAACCATTGGTACTCAGCGAGACCTTTCTTGAACACTGCCCGCAGTGGCGCGACTTCGTGCTGGCGCAAAGCTTTTACAAATTCATCAATGATGTGGTGATCTTCGAAACCGAGATCGTCGACAAGATCGCCCGCAGCATTGCCAAAAACCGCTTCTCGCAGCCTTTCCCACCCGCCTGTCGCATTGACGCGATGACCGTCGTGATAGACGAGGATTACCACGCGTTGGTTGCGCTGGATTTCCTGCAACAAGCCGTGCACATGACGGGCATCCAGCCTCTCGAACTACCTGGGCAGATTGAGCTGAGTCGCGCCCTGCCGGCAGCGCAGGCACGTGCTCCGGCGCACCTGCACGATGCCGTGGAGTTGATTGTCGTAGCCATTGCCGAGAACACCGTGACACAGGACGTAGCGGCGTTTTCCAGGGACGACAGCGTCAAGCGATCCATCCGTGGCTTGATGGCCGATCACTTGATTGATGAGGGCCGCCACGCGCAATTCTGGACGCAGCTGGTGCGCCTCTATTGGCAGGGGGCAAGCTCGGAGGACCGTGACTGCATCGCTGAAATCCTGCCGGTTTTCCTGGCGCATTACCTGACCAACGATCTGCAGAAGGGCTTCGATCGGCACTTGATCGAGCACTTGGACATCAGTGCCGACATTCGTCTGATACTGCGTCATGAGATCGACGCGATGGACTTTCCCATTACCCGCCAGCATCCCCTGGTGGGCAACATCGTCAGCTTTCTACATCACAGCGGCGTGCTGCAAACCCCCAGTGTCGCCCAGGCTTTAAATGACTATTTGTCCCAGCCGGGGAGCTTGGCATGAGGTGCTTGACGATTGGATGGGGCGCCTCCGGTAGAGCCCTTGAGGCGATTAAACAGATGATGGAACAGTACGGCCACGCGGGCGGAATGGAGGCTGTCGACCTGGCGATTGAAGACGGTAGCCAACCGCTGCCGACTGCATTGGCCGAAGCACCCCGGATGAGCCTGCGCGTGGGTATCGGCCCGATCGGCGAACACGGTCTGCCTGCACTCCAGTTTCGCTGTTATGACCGTGAGCGGTGCTTGCTGGCCGTGCATGATGTTCCCGAGGAGCCTGGCGGTAACGGCCAGCGGCTACGCCGGCAGGCAACGAACGCACTGGTGGAATGGGTCGCCGAGCTGGTCAGCGGCTTTGCGAGAGACCCTGCCTATCTCTGCACATCCGTCACGGTTGGCGACTGGCCCGAACATGGCTTGCAAGAGTTGGAAGCCTTAGCGTTTCTACACCGCTTCAATCGTACCGCACAGCCGGCACTGATGCAGGCAGCCCAGGTACCGATGATCGAACGGTTGCAGGCGAGCCTTCAGGCCTACGCCCATCGGCCTGCGCTGAATATCGCGGGACAGAGGGTGGCTTATCACCAACTTCACGCACATGCCTTGGCGATACAGCAGCAATTGCTCCCGCTGCTGGGAAGCCGTGAGGCGCCTCAGGTAATCGGTGTGTGCCTGGAAAAGTCCGTCGAACTCTACGCCAGCATTCTCGCGGTGCTGGGATGCGGCGCAGTTTATTTACCCCTGTCACCCGATCATCCTGTGCCACGCCAACACAGCATGCTGGAAAGCATCGGGGCCCGTGTGCTGCTGGAGGATGGTCGGCACCCTCTACGGGACCGTTTCGATGCACTGGATGTCAGCAGGATCGACCCAGGTAGCAGCGATTCGACGCAACCATTGATGCGCCAGCGGCCCTGTGCAGACGCACCTTGCATGGCGTTGTTTACCTCGGGCACCACCGGTCGACCAAAAGGCGTGTTGCTCAGCCAGCACAACCTGGCGCATTTCACCACCTGGCTCGGCGCCTGCGTGACGATGGACGAGCAGAGTCGTGTCCTGCAGTTTTCGCCGTTGGGTTTCGATTCATCCCTGATCGACATCTTTCCGGCCCTGATGGCTGGCGCCGAGTTGATTGTACCTGGCGCAGAACAACGGCTTGATCCTCTGCAACTGGCCGAGTTGATGCGTCAGCACCGTGTCACCCATGGGTTTCTGCCGCCGGCACTGCTCAGCATCCTGCCACTGGACCAACCCTTGGGCCTTACCCATGTGCTCACCGGTGGTGACTTCTGCGAGCCCTACGTGATCGGGCGATTGGCAGGCCAGTGTCAATTGCACAACCTCTACGGCCCCACTGAAGCCACGGTACTGGTGACCCACCGGACGTTCCAGCCGGGTGACAGCTATCGCAACATCGGCCGTCCTATTGCCAACAGCCAGGTGCTGATCCTCGACGAAAACCTGTGTCCGGTGGATGAGCAGGTAGTCGGCGAGCTGTACATCGCAGGCCCCGGCGTGAGCCTGGGCTACGTCAACGAAACATCGCAAGCCGACACCCCTTTCGTTACGCTGACATTGCCGAACGGGCAGTTGCTGGCGACTTACCGCAGCGGCGATCTGGCCAAATGGACACGCAGTGGCATCGAGCTGTGCGGTCGCCGCGATGACCAGATCAAGATCCGTGGCTTTCGAGTCGAGCCCCAGGAAATCGAACAGTGCCTGCGTAACAGCCGGCTGTTCCGCCAAGTGGCCGTGGTGGTCACACCAATGCACAAGATCATCGGTTTTGCCGCCCAGCCGGAACCCGGCGCCACGCTGGCAAGCCTGAAGGAACATGCGCGGCAGTGGCTGCCCGAGTATATGCAACCCGTTATCTGGAGCGAGTTGCCAAGCATGCCCTGCTCAGACAATGGCAAGATCGATCGCCAAGCATTACGAGCGCTGCCGCCCCCCGTCGCTCAAGAAGTGACTCATTACGCAGCACAAACGCCTCTTCAAGCGCAGTTGATGGAACTGTGGGCAGAGTTATTAGAGTTGCCTGTGCACGGGCTGTCTATCGATGACAGTTTTTTCAACCGGGGTGGCCACTCCATTCTTCTGTCGAACCTCTTGTTGCGTCTGCGCGAGCGGTTTGGCCGCAGTCCCTCCTTGGGTCGATTCTTTGAAATCCCCACGATCCGTACCCTTGCAGCGCTGATGGAGGGCTGTGCATTGCCCGAGACGACCTCAGGCCCGATGGAGAAGGATGCGACAAGGCCGCTGGGGGTCGAGATGCTGCGGGGGGACTGTGTGGGTGACCCGCGCAAGGTGATTGTCACAGGGGCCAACAGCTTTGTCGGGATTCATATTGTCCAGGCGCTGCTGGATAACGGAGCACAAGAAGTCGCGTGCCTGGTCAGGGAGCTGCCTGGCAATTCGGCGGCCGCTCGGTTCACCCAGGCGATGCGAGAATATCGCCTGGATCATCTGGACTTGAGCCGAGTGCGGGTGTACCCCGCAGACATCCGCTTGCCTCGCCTGGGCCTCGCCTGCGACGTCTATGACCACCTCGCACGCAGTTACGGAGTGTTGGTGCACAACGCAGCCCAGGTCAATCATGTAATGGATTACACCTTACTCGCCGACGACAACGTCGAGCCGATCTTCGAGTGCCTGCGCCTCTGCGAAACCCATTGCAAGAAGGTCTTCAATTTCATCTCGACGCTGTCCGCCTGCAGCAGCATCGATGCCCACGGGCACGTTCTCGAAACCAGTGCAGCAAATACACTGCCGCTCTACATGAAAAATGGCTACAACCTCTCCAAGTGGGTCGCTGAACGCGTGCTGGGACGCGCCGTTGCGCAGGGCGCCTGGGTAAATATCCATCGACCGGGGAACATCAGTTTCAACAGTCGAAGTGGCGTCTGCCAGCCGCAGAAAAATCGATTGATGTTGATGCTCAAGGGTTCCCTGCAACTGGGGCTGGTCCCACAGCTGGATGTGCATTTCGATCTGATGCCCGTGGACTTCCTGGCCCGCTTCATAGCGTTCCACAGCTCCTGTTTTTGCGCCGAGCGAAATGTTTTCAACCTGCACAACCCGCAACCCTTGAGCTGGGATCAGTATCTCGATGCGTTCAGTCTGGCTGGGCACGTTTTCGAACGGGTGAGCATTGAACAGTGGCAACGGTCACTGCATGCGGTAAGCCGTGATAACGCATTGTTCGATGTGCTGGGCTTCTATCTGGGCACGCTGGGTGAGGACATTGCTGATACGACGATGATCAGTCACGACAACGCACGTTGGGGAGTGGAAAAGATGGGCACGCACTACCCGATAAAAAGCCCGGCACTGCTACGCAAGGGCTGCATCTACCTCAGGGCCACCGGCTTTCTCTGAATTGCTTCAGGACACCTTCATGAAACCGCTACAACCCGATACGTTAATCCGTAACCCGAACGGCACACCGATACTGGCCTCCATCGTTGTCCCTTGCGAAGCAGCTCGCCTGTGGACCTTGGTGGGCAACTTCGCAGCCTTTGATGCCTTCATTCCAGGCCTGTCGCGCATTGAGATGACCGGCGCGGGCGTGGGTGCATTGCGCACGAAATTTTTCGACGATGGGCACTGCGTCGTGGAGCAACTCAACAGTCGAGACGATGCGGCCATGTCGATGACATGGACCACCCTCTACAACACCTTTGGCATCGCCCAATTCTGGGCAGCGATGAGTGTGCAAGCGCTCGGCGCAAACAGTTCCAGGGCAACCTGGACGCTTGTGGGGGAGCCATTGGCAACAACCCAGGTAGAGTTTGAGGCGTTCGTGCAGGCGTTCGCCGACAGCGCGTTGCAGAATGTGCGCCGAATGCTTGGCTGAACACTCGGAGCGAGTGGCCTCGCTCCGATACCGCAACGATCAGATCTTGAAGCTATCAACCAATTGCTTCAATCGGCTCGCCTGTTGGGACAGCGCATCGCAATCCTTGAGCGTTTCGTTGAGGTTGGCCACACCTTGTTGGTTAAGCAGATTGATCTGGTTGATGTCGACATTGAGGGTTTCAACTACGGCGGTTTGCTCCTCGGTGGCAGCAGCGACCGATTGATTCATACCGTCGATCTCGACGATCCGCTGCGTCACGCTGACCAATCGCTCACCCGCCTGGTTGGCAACTTCGACGCTCTCTTCGCTGGAGACCTGGCTGGCATTCATGGTGGTCACGGCTTCACGTGAACCCACTTGCAGGGAGGTGATCATTTTATGGATCTCTTCCGCTGACTCTTGCGTACGGTGCGCCAGGTTACGTACCTCGTCCGCCACCACGGCGAACCCACGCCCGGCTTCACCCGCGCGGGCGGCTTCGATCGCTGCGTTCAGCGCCAGCAAGTTGGTCTGCTGAGAAATTCCTTTGATCACATCAAGAATGTGACCGATGTTGTCGGTGCTGGCATTCAAGGTTTCGATCTGGGTACAGGACAGGCTGATTTTCTGCGACAGCTCCGACATCGCCTGGATAGTTTGCTCAACGACCTTGCGACCATCGTCAGCCTGCTCGCTGGCACCACTGGCATGCTGCGAAGCATCAGCAGCGTTACGTGCGATCTCCTGGGTGGCGGCGCCCAGTTCATTGATCGCCGCAGCCACGCTATTGGTACGCGCACTCTGCTCGTCGGAACCGATGATCGACGCGTTGGACGAGGCCATCACGCGCTGAGACAGGTCATGCACCTGACGCGTCGCCGAGGACACTTCGGAAATGGAGGCGTGGATACGCTCAACGAACTGGTTGAACGCACTACCGACTTCACCGAACTCGTCTTTGCTGGTGACGTCGAGGCGGCGGGTCAAATCGCCTTCGCCCTGGGCGATGTCTTGCATGGCAACGCCCATGGTGGTCAACGGACGCAGCAATACCTGAATCAACAGACTCAAGAGCACTGCGATAGCTATCACAGCGATCAACATCGCGATCAATGCCGAGGTGCGGAACTTGCCCAGTGCCGCATAGGCTTTGTCCTTGTCGATCGACAGACCGATGTACCAGTCTGCGCCCGGCAAGCCGGTGATAGGGGTGAACGAAAGGATGCGATCCTGGCCATTGAGGACTACGTCCTGGTTGGTTTTCTCGATACGCAGGTTGGTGCCAGGGTAGATGTCCTTCAGGTTTTTCATCACTTGGTCCTGGTCTGGGCTGACGATAACCTGACCATCGCCGCTCACCAGGAAGGCATGGCCGATACCGCCGAAGTCGACCGAGTTGATGATCTTCACCAGGGTCTGCAGACTCAGGTCACCACCAACAACGCCCAGCAATTCGCCGTTCTTCTTCACTGGCATGGCGATCGTCACGATCTGCCCACCCACAGCCGCCATATAGGGAGGCGTGAGCATGGTTTTGTCGGCCACTACTGCTTGCTTGTACCAAGGGCGCTGACGCGGGTCGTAGCCGTCAGGCATCTTCGCGTCGGGACGCTGGGTGAATACACCATTGGTTTGGCCGACATAGGTGAACTGGAAATTCGACGTGAACGCTGGCTGGTCGACCAG
The DNA here is from genome assembly GCF_023242545.1 of Pseudomonas sp. MWU13-2517. Taxonomy (NCBI): domain Bacteria; kingdom Pseudomonadati; phylum Pseudomonadota; class Gammaproteobacteria; order Pseudomonadales; family Pseudomonadaceae; genus Pseudomonas; species Pseudomonas sp. MWU13-2517. The sequence goes on from NZ_JALMFA010000028.1 coordinate 16,358, forward strand.
CCCAGGGAGATCAGCACCACTGCCCTGATGGGCAACGTTTTGCGCCAGGTTTTCGAGCACCAGAATGCGCCCACTGAGCCAGTTCTGCACACTGCTGGCGGTGAGTTCACCGGACTGTTGAATGGACGATGCCAGATTTTGCCGGATGGTATTGCGCTGTAGGTAGTCGTTGTACAACGTGAATAATGCGAAGGCTAAAACCACAACGCCTGACGCGGCCAACAAAATTTTATGACTGAACTTAAGATTCATTTCATCGACTTCTTTTTGCCAAAGGGGGGTGAGCGTGCCGAGTGGAACATTCCATGTACAAGATAGCGGACTCTTGGGTCGCTCTATTTCAGTGCACGCATGGCTCATCAGGCTTTCGGCCAAGAGCAGATAAATCTTAGAAATTTGTGGGCAGCATCCTCTTTTAGCGCAGGAAGTCGACAAGCGGTAGCTACGGATTGACGATTGATGCTGCGGATGCCGCGAAGAGAAAGAATGCACTTCCTAGTAGATGGGACCAAGCGTTGAAGCTTAGGACCGGATTGAAATACTGATGAAAGCACCGTCCTACACCTGGTTTGACACTTCGATGACTTAGGCAGGGGTTCGACAGGACGGCATGTCCCTAAACGACAAAACCCCTGTCTGCGTTAGCAAACAG
>NZ_JALMFA010000029.1:0-5887 GCF_023242545.1 Pseudomonas sp. MWU13-2517
TCATCGGTGAGGACGGGGCGAATCTTAATGGCGGTTTGGAAGTGTGTCAAATTTATTTTCAACAATTTCCAAAGTTTTTTGCCGGGATAACAATCACTTACCGGCGAAACCCCGAAAAGCCGGGGTTTCGTCGTTACAACAGCCTGCTTAAGCAATAGCGCCCAGCAGCTTTTCCCACTCTTTGTTTTCTTTCTTCGACACACCACCAAGCAAATCAAGAGCTTGGCGCAGACGGAAACGCGTGAGGTCCGGGCCAAGGATTTCCATCGCATCGAGTACCGACACCGAACTGGCCTGCCCGGTGATCGCGGCGAACATCAGCGGCATGGCATCACGCAATTTCAGCTCGAGGGATTCAACCACGGCCTGGATCGTCGCGGTAATCGCATCTTTCTCCCACTGACGCAGGCTTTCGAGCTTCCACAAGATCAGTTGCATCAATTGGCGAACCTGATCGCCCGAGAGCTTCTTGGACTCGAACAGCTTGGCATCCGGGCTCACGCCACCGGCAAAGAAGAAGCTGGCCAGCGGTGCAACCTGGCTGAACGTCTCCACCCTGCCCTGCACCAACGGTGCGATCTTCATCATGTACTCGGGATTCAACGCCCATTGCTGCACACGGCTGGCGAACTCTTCCACCGGCAGATCACGCAGCCACTGGCCATTGAGCCACGACAGTTTCTCGATATCGAAGATGGGTCCACCCAGGGATACGCGGGACAGGTCGAAGTTGTCGACCATTTCCTGCAGCGAGAACTTCTCACGCTCGTCCGGCATCGACCAGCCCATGCGACCCAGGTAGTTGAGCATCGCCTCCGGCATGAAGCCCATGCGCTCGTAAAACGTCACCGATGTCGGATTCTTGCGTTTGGACAACTTGCTCTTGTCCGGGTTACGCAGCAGCGGCATATAGCACAGCTGCGGTTGTTCCCAGCCGAAATATTCGTAGAGCAGGATCAGCTTCGGCGCCGACGGCAGCCATTCTTCACCACGCAATACGTGGGTGATGCCCATCAGGTGGTCGTCGACCACGTTGGCCAGGAAGTACGTCGGCAAGCCGTCGGTCTTCATCAGCACCTGCATGTCCATGCGGTCCCACGGAATTTCGACGTCACCGCGCAGCATGTCCGGCACCACGCACACGCCTTCGCTCGGCACTTTCATACGAATGACGTGCGGCTCGCCAGCGGCCAGGCGCTGAGCCACTTCTTCCTTCGACAACAACAGCGCGCGGCCGTCGTAGCGCGGGGTTTCGCCACGCGCCATTTGCTCGGCACGCATCTGGTCCAGCTCCTCGGCAGTGCAGAAGCATGGGAAAGCATGCCCCATGTCGACCAACTGCTGGGTGTACTGCTTGTAGATGTCGCTACGCTCGCTCTGGCGATACGGACCATGCGGGCCGCCGACGTCCGGGCCTTCCGCCCAGGTGATGCCCAACCAGCGCAGGGCATCGAAAATCTGCTGTTCCGACTCACGGGTCGAACGCAGTTGGTCGGTGTCTTCGATCCGCAGGATGAATTCACCACCGTGCTGCTTGGCAAAGCAGTAGTTGAACAAGGCGATGTAAGCAGTGCCGACGTGGGGATCCCCAGTAGGCGATGGCGCAATGCGCGTGCGGACGGTGGTCATGGCAGGTCTCGAATGGGCGATAAAACTGAAAATTGAAACAAGGGGCGAATGGTAACAGCCTGGGGTGGTTGGGCTCCAGCGTGGGTGAATCTGCTAGACCGAGGCGCCTGCACTCGCGAGCAGGCCGGCCCCCACATCTGATCGATTCCAACATGAGAATGCGCTCGGACGCAGGGGCGGACTTGCTCGCGAAGAGGCCCGCACGGTCACATCACCTCAAACCGCCAGCAACCGCTCACGCAACTTGCCAATTTCATCCCGCGTCTGCGCCGCCGCCTCAAACTCCAGATCCCGCGCCAGTTGGTACATCTTCTCTTCCAACTGCCGGATACGCTTGGTGATCTCACTCGGCGAACGCAGTTCGTTCTCGTACTTGGCGCTTTCCTCGGCAGCCTTGGCCATACCCTTGCGCTTCTTGCTGCGCGAGCCGGGCACAGTGGCGCCTTCCATGATGTCCGCGACGTCCTTGAACACACCCTTGGGCGTAATGCCGTTGGCCAGGTTGAAGGCTATCTGCTTGTCGCGACGACGTTCGGTCTCGCCAATCGCCCGCTCCATGGAGCCGGTGATGCGGTCGGCGTAAAGGATCGCACGGCCATTGAGGTTACGCGCGGCGCGGCCGATGGTCTGGATCAACGAGCGTTCCGAACGCAGGAAGCCCTCCTTGTCGGCATCCAGGATCGCCACCAGCGACACTTCCGGCATATCCAGGCCTTCACGCAGCAGGTTGATGCCCACCAGCACATCAAAGGTGCCCAGGCGCAGGTCACGGATGATTTCCACGCGCTCCACGGTGTCGATGTCCGAGTGCAGGTAGCGCACGCGCACGCCGTGGTCGGCCAGGTAGTCGGTCAGGTCTTCGGCCATGCGCTTGGTCAACGTGGTCACCAGCACCCGCTCTTCCAGGGCCACGCGCTTGCCGATTTCCGACAGCAGGTCGTCCACCTGGGTCAACGCCGGACGGATTTCCACCTGCGGGTCAACCAGGCCCGTTGGCCTGACCACCTGTTCGACCACGCGGCCGGCATGCTCGGCCTCGTAGTTGCCCGGCGTAGCGGATACAAAGATGGTCTGCGGGCTGATGGCCTCCCATTCATCAAAGCGCATCGGCCGGTTATCCAGCGCCGAAGGCAAGCGGAACCCGTACTCTACCAACGTTTCTTTACGCGAACGGTCGCCCTTATACATGGCGCCAACCTGCGGCACGCTGACGTGGGACTCATCGATCACCAGCAACGCGTCTGGCGGCAGGTAATCGTAGAGGGTCGGCGGCGGCGCACCGGATTCGCGGCCCGACAGGTAGCGCGAGTAGTTTTCGATACCGTTGCAGTAACCCAGCTCCAGGATCATCTCCAGGTCGAAGCGGGTGCGCTGCTCCAGGCGCTGGGCCTCCACCAGTTTGTTATTGGCGCGCAGGTACTCCAGGCGCTCAGCCAGCTCCACCTTGATACCCTCGACGGCGCCCATCAGGGTTTCACGCGGAGTCACGTAGTGGCTCTTCGGATAAAAGGTGAAACGCGGCAGCTTGCGGATCACCTCGCCGGTCAACGGGTCGAAAGCCGACAGGCTCTCGACTTCGTCGTCAAACAGCTCGATGCGGATCGCTTCCAGGTCGGATTCGGCCGGGTAGATGTCGATCACATCGCCGCGCACGCGAAAGGTGGCGCGGGCAAAGTCCATGTCGTTACGGGTGTACTGCAAGCTGGCCAGGCGGCGTAGCAGTTCGCGCTGGTCGAGTTTGTCGCCGCGGTCGACGTGCAGCACCATCTTCAGATAGGTTTCCGGGCTGCCCAAGCCGTAGATGCACGACACCGTCGTAACGATGATCGCGTCCTTGCGCTCCAGCAAAGCCTTGGTCGCCGATAACCGCATCTGTTCGATGTGGTCGTTGATCGACGCATCCTTCTCAATGAAGGTGTCGGACGACGGCACGTAGGCTTCGGGCTGGTAGTAGTCGTAGTAGGAAACGAAGTACTCCACCGCATTGTTCGGGAAGAACGCCTTGAACTCGCCGTACAGTTGCGCGGCCAGGGTCTTGTTGGGTGCCAGCACCAAGGTCGGACGGTTGATCTGGGCGATTACGTTGGCGATGCTGAACGTCTTGCCCGAACCGGTTACCCCGAGCAGCGTCTGGTGCGCCAAGCCGGCCTCGATACCCTCGACCATCTGGCGAATGGCTTCCGGCTGATCGCCGGCGGGTTCAAAGCGGGTGACGAGTTGGAAATCCGACATAACGTACCTCGTGAAGTCACCCCCAGACTGTAAACCCGTCGAGGACGAAATAGACCACCATCCGCGAAGATTCAGTGCGGGTAGTAGGAAAAGACCATGATAGCCATAGAACTGGTGGCGAATGTGACGGGTTTCAAGGCAATCGTCCTACCTGCCCTTCAGGATCAATGTTGCAATAAGACTAACGGTCAACAAATAAACCGAAAAACTTGGCCGAAAAGCCGTTTCGGTTGTCGCCTCAAGCGGTGATGGCCTCTATACTAGCTCCCCGTTTGTGCACCGCTCTAGTGCCTTCGGCTGGAGCGCGACACGTCCCTCCCTTCCCCCATAGAGCTGCCGCAAAAATGAGCCTGTTCTCCGCTGTCGAAATGGCACCACGCGATCCTATCCTGGGCCTCAACGAAGCATTCAACGCCGATACACGAACCACCAAGGTCAACCTTGGCGTGGGCGTTTACTGCAACGAGGAGGGGAAGATTCCACTCTTGCGTGCCGTTGCCGAAGCGGAAGCCATTCGCGTGGCGCAACACGCCGCCCGCGGCTACTTGCCTATCGATGGCATCGCAGCTTATGACAAAGCCGTACAAACCCTGCTGTTCGGCGCAGAATCCGCGCTGCTGAACGCCGGCCGTGTGGTCACCGTACAGGCCGTCGGCGGCACCGGCGCCCTGAAGATCGGCGCCGACTTCCTCAAGCAATTGCTGCCCAACGCCGTCGTCGCCATCAGCGACCCAAGCTGGGAAAACCACCGCGCCCTGTTCGAAACCGCCGGTTTCCCGGTGCAGAACTACCGCTACTACGACGCCGCCACCCACGATGTGAACCGCGCTGGCCTCCTTGAAGACCTCAACGCCCTGCCGCCACAGTCGATCGTGGTACTCCACGCCTGCTGCCACAACCCGACCGGTGTCGACCTGAGCCCGGCCGACTGGCAGAACGTGCTGGACGTGGTCAAGGCCAAAAACCTGGTGCCGTTCCTCGACATGGCCTACCAGGGCTTTGGCGACGGTATCCACGAAGATGCCGCGGCGGTGCGCCTGTTTGCCGAGTCGGGCCTGACCTTCTTTGTGTCCAGCTCGTTCTCCAAATCGTTCTCCCTGTACGGCGAACGCGTAGGCGCGCTGTCGATTGTTGGTGAGTCCAAGGAAGAAAGCGCGCGCATCCTGTCCCAGGTCAAGCGCGTGATCCGCACCAACTACTCCAACCCGCCGACCCACGGCGCAGCCATCGTGGCAGCGGTGCTGAACAACCCGGAACTGCGCGCCCAGTGGGAAGCCGAATTGGGCGAAATGCGCCTGCGCATCCGGGGCATGCGTGAGCAGATGGTCGCCGACCTGGCCAAGGCTGCTCCAGGCCATGACTTCAGCTTCGTTGGTCGCCAGCGCGGGATGTTCTCCTACTCCGGCCTGACCGTTGAGCAAGTCACCCGCCTGCGCAACGAGTTTGGCATCTACGCGCTGGACACCGGGCGCATCTGTGTGGCGGCGTTGAACCAGTCGAACATTGACGCGGTCACAAAGGCAATCGTTCAGGTGCTGTAAGCCTGCAGCCGTTGCATGAGCAGCCGTTGCAAAAGAGGGGAAGCCAATGGCTTCCCCTCTTTCGTATCCAGCTCCTAGACTGAACCCAACTGCCCCTTTGCTGTGAGAGCCCCATGAGAAACGATGACCTGGACCTGCGCGCAGATCGCGATGAACTGGACGACTACACCCCACCGCGCGCGCCGCGCGCCAAGCAGCAGAAGAGCCTCGTACTGCAAGTAGCGCTGGGGGTGTTTTTGGGTGGGCTGGCATTGTGGTTGGTGCAACTGGGCGCCACGGCACTGATGGCAAAGCTGGCCATGGGCACGCTGCAGTTCGGCGGCTGATGAAATCGAAATGCCAGTCAGTTAAGGAGGAGCATAGTCACTGTGACGAGGGGGCTTGCTCCGGCGGGGTCGCGAAGCGGTCCCAGCTTGGGGCTTGAAAAGGCTGGGCCTGCTACGCAGTCCAACGGGAGCAAGCTCCCTCGCCACAGGTTATCGTTT